>CALDNG010000302.1 GCA_937915285.1 uncultured Desulfomonile sp.
GTGTTCCGCCAAACTATCAGAATCACCCATCAGGAAACAAGTCCAGGCATCATGATGCTATTGCGTCTTGTTAGAATCCGCAGTTCGGGACGACTGAAGGTACCCAAACCCCTCCCCCTGTGTCATGGTACAAATTCACCGTTATGCCCCTGCTGACAAGTATAGGTAGTTCGACTTTCCAGAAAACGGTGTCTGTGCAATACCACTGATCTGCCCCAACGTAGGCCGTGACAGTACCCGTTGCCATCCTTGCAAAAGCAGCTGAACTACATTCGAACATTGGCTCCTTGTCCCTCTTGTAGTCATATATACTGAATTGCCCTTTTGGAGTTGGGTACTGGTCAGCGTAGTTTTCTGTCCATTTACCACCCGGAGTAGAATCTATTGTTCTTAACCCTACGTCCTTGCATTTCTGCCAGGCATCAGTTCCCGTATAGAAACAGGCTTGGTCTTCTGGGGTTATGAATTGGGAATCATCGGGCAATCCGGTACATTTGGCGTTGGCGATGACAGCTGAAGGTTTCCGCCAGTTTCTTTTGACTGGCTGGGAAGCGAATTGTCTTAGGTTGCGCGGGCTACGAAAGATCGGTTCGGGTTTGGTGAAGGGGTTTTCACCCTTGAATATGTTTTCTGCCTGAAATCCTATGTTTATATAGGCTCCGATCTGTCCGTACTGCCAACTAGTTTGTCATTTCCGTATTCGGCTGATACCTTGAAAACTCCGTCGGCTGTAGTGATGTCTGCTCCGGAGCGCAACCCATAGATTTTCGAATTGCCCATGTCGTATTGATAGCCAGCCATTTTTACTCGCAGATCGTATGATCTGTTAAACAATGGCTGGGACGCTCCGGCCTCAAAGTCATAATTTCCCCGGCCTTCGGCAATGGCTCCAAACATGTTGAAGGTCGGAAATACGCTCCCTCTAGAGTCATAACCAATGTAGGAGTCCGAATAATAGTTGAAGCTGAGATCAACCGCTGAATCACCCGGCCCGTTCATGGCTGCCTGAAAACCAATGCTCCCTGCGGACTTCCATGATCCTGAGAGGCGAGTGGTGTCAAAAAATCCGTATGCGCCAACCAGAACGTTTTCGTTTAGGAATTTGCGGTATCCCAAGCCCAATGAAAGGTCAATCCTGTTCTGGAGACCGGCGGGACCCTGTTTCCAGAAATTGTTGAGGAAAGGAAAGTTGCCTGTTGAGGCTGAATTGGCTGAGTTTGCATGCGCCTCAGCAAATACCATGTCAGCCGTGGTTATTGAAATTGGCAGCACATAGTCCGCCGACCACCATGTCTGGCTAAGGTTCCTACCGAAAAGGTAGTTAAACCCGAACTGTAAGTTCGGTATTACCGGCAGCCAGGCGCGCAGCATGTTGCTGGACAGCGGAACTGCATCCATGCCGCCCCCGAACTGGGGCCCTGAGGTTCCTGGTTGGCTCAGTGGCCTGGATGGCGCCATGTCAAGGGTTTGTGGCGCGGCTGAAGCGAGCAGCGGTTTGATGAGGTCGCTTGCGCAAACGTTTACGGCGCTAACTAGAAAGAGCAGGATTATCAAATAAGATATTGATATCTTTTTGGAACAAACTAACCCTGCACGACTCCGGCGGGAAAATTCCGCAGAACTCATGAGCGTCTCCCAACAAATTATGGAAATGGAAATTCGCTGACAATAAAGTAAAATGTCACATAAGTGTCAAGCGAAATATCGGCCTGGATGCCTCAATAGTGATATTGCAAATCAGCCCTTAATGATTAAATCATATAAGGTGTTAAACATTATACTGATTTGATGAGGAGGCTCACATGGCTTCATGTGTTCCTTTGAGGGCTGAAATGCTACCCAACAGGCTCTCTGTATCAACATGCGGCGCGGAGATAGACTTTGACGGGGCCAGGCGCCTGGCTGACGAGAAGGCGCGTGAGCGTTTTGAGGAGCCTATGCTGATGGCGTGGTTCGATTCCAAGGCGCAGAGGTTCAGTCCTAATGTTGAATGCTGCCAGGAGACCAAGCCGTCGTGGCTTGTGTATGCAGAGACCAGGGGCGGGGAGTTCTCTGTGGACATAAACGATCTCGAATATGTTTTCGTATACCGACAGGGCTAGGGTTTAGGGGCTAACTGCAAGCAGTCGCCTTCAGACCTGTCATTAGTCACCGGATTTAAGGCATCCCTGCCATAACATGGCGTTCGTTTTCCTATCGAAGGACGCCTTGATCCATTTATCCCCCCTGAATCTTATCATGAGCAGGGTTGCCATGATGATCATGGAAATGGTCATTGCTGTCCATACCCCGGTGGCTGTTGTCTGCAGCGCATATATGGCCGCCAGGATCATCGGTATTCTGATGAGCCACATACCTGTGAAGATGATCCTCATTGTTCCGAAAGTATCTCCCGCTCCCTGAAGCGCCCCTGAGAGCGAAAACCCGATGGCCATGAAGGGCATGCCCAGCATGTTGATCCTGAGGTAGCGGGTCATCTCTTCATAGACGGATGGATCCTGTGTGAGCCAGCGCGATATCTCTGGGGCGAAAATGAACATCAAAGTGGCCGGAATGATGATTATGGCCAGGCACAGGACGGCAGTAGCCCTGGCCCCTTTCCTTGCTCCGGTGGTGTCGCCGGATCCGAGCCTGTTACCGGTGATGACGGCGGCAGCCATGTTCAGGGCAAAGACCGGAAGAAATATTATTGCCTCTATACGGACTCCTGCTGTCATGGCAGCCAGGGCGGTGATCTCATTGAGCTGAAGCCTGGCCACTAGAAAATAGACCACCAGTGTTCCCGCATTCCATGCAGTCTGCTGAAGCGCGCTGGGGACCCCGAGTTTTACGAGATTGCGTATGCAGCTAAACATCGGTCTGCGTAGACGTGAAAGCCTGATCCTGTATGGCCCCCTGAAAATATGATACATGTTGAGGACCATGCCGAGCGTTGTGCCGATGGCTGTAGCCCAGGCTATGCCGGCATATCCGAGAGCGGGTATGGGCCCCCAGCCGAAACCAAGGATGAAATTACCCGCCACATTCGACATCGAGGCTATGCAGCTATTTCGCATTGATATCTGGATACGGCCTGAAGATCTAAGAATACCACCCGTTATGATCATCATGTATGTTGGCATCAGTACGACGGAGAATATACGGATGAAGGTCTCGGCTATATGTCTGATTGATTCAGGCATACCGGCCACCGAGATTATGTCAGTCGCATAGACCTGGGCGAGCACGGTGAGGACACCCGAAATGATTATGCCGATAAGGAGCGAATTCGAAGAAATGTTGCTGACGCCTTCAGCCGATTTGGCGCCATACGCCTGTGAGACCATGGAGACTGTGCCGACGGAGATGGCCGTGGCAAGTATCATCAGGGTCCAGTAGAGTTGCCCGACATATCCGACGGCCGCCAGGACCTCCGTCCCCATGAATCCCGCTACATAGACATCCGCAAGCCCTATGGTGAAATGAAAGAACATCATCAATATCATGGGCCATCCCATCGCCCATGACTCTCTTAGAAAAGGCGCTATATCGTTTCGGAATTCGTTGAAGCTCGACATGTATTGTGTGATCCCCGATTTGACCGTCGACCGGCATGATAGCGCCGCCGGTTCAGAATATCCAGGGTCATGCGGGGCTGTGTTCCCCCAAGTAGAACCTGTTTAAATGGGTGTTACAATATTGTAACAAATTAGTTTGTCTTGAATTTTTTGTCCGACATCCATATATTCATTCAGATTTGCCCACGGTGTGCCTTAAAGAATATAGTCCAGATAGACAACATAAAAAAGAGATAAGCTCCATGCCCAAAAGAACTGACATCAAGTCCATAATGCTCATAGGTTCGGGACCGATAATCATAGGCCAGGCCTGTGAATTCGATTATTCAGGGACTCAGGCCCTCAAGGCTCTCAAGGAGGAGGGTTACAGGGTGGTGCTGGTAAATTCCAATCCAGCCACCATCATGACTGATCCTGAATTTGCGGACGCTACCTATATAGAACCTCTCAAGCTGGACATACTCGCCGATATAATCGAAAAGGAGCGGCCTGACGCATTATTGCCTACCATCGGTGGACAGACGGCGCTCAACCGTGCTGTCGAGCTTCACGAGGCGGGTGTGCTCAAGAAATATGGCGTGGAAATGATTGGCGCTGGAGTTGAGGCGATAAACAAGGCTGAGGACAGGGACCTGTTTAAGATAGCAATGCAGAAAATAGGTCTTGATCTGCCGCGCAGCGGTTACGCTAGCACGATGGAGGAATGCTGGAGAATAGCTCGCGAGGTTGGTTTCCCGAATGTAATCAGACCGTCTTTCACACTGGGCGGTACTGGAGGAGGAGTGGCGTATTCCGAGGCTGAGTTTGAGGAGCTTGCCCGCTGGGGACTTGATCTATCACCTGTGACGCGGGTGCTGATTGAGGAGTCTGCCCTGGGCTGGAAAGAATTCGAACTCGAAGTCATGCGGGATAAGGCGGACAATGTTGTCATAATATGTTCGATAGAGAACTTTGACCCCATGGGCGTTCACACCGGGGATTCGATAACAGTGGCCCCCGCGCAAACTCTTACCGACAAGGAATACCAGATACTGCGCGATCAGTCCGTTGCCATCATAAGAGAGATCGGAGTGGACACGGGTGGTTCTAACATACAGTTTGCGGTCCATCCACAAACGGGTAGGGTGATAGTCATCGAGATGAACCCAAGGGTCAGCCGTTCGAGCGCGCTGGCTTCCAAGGCGACCGGTTTCCCCATAGCCAAGATTGCTGCAAAGCTTGCCGTAGGATATACCCTTGATGAACTCTCCAATGATATTACTCTAAAGACACCTGCTTCATTCGAGCCGACCATTGACTATGTTGTCACGAAAATACCGAGATTCACCTTTGAGAAATTCCCAGGCGCAAATGACACGCTTGGGACACAGATGAAATCAGTCGGTGAGGTAATGGCCATAGGCCGAACCTTCAAGGAATCGCTTCAGAAAGCGATGAGATCGCTGGAGACCGACACGTATGGTTTTGAGCCGAGGGCAGGTGAGGGAGTTGACAAAAAGGAACTCCTGAACAGACTCTCCAGACCTACTCCAAACAGGCTGTGGCAGATAGGCGACGCCTTCAGGCGTGGGGCGACAGTTAGCGAGATTCACGAATCATCATCCATCGACCCATGGTTCCTGAACCAGATCCGGCAGATCATAGAGAAAGAGCATGAAATCAGCGCTCCAGACTGGATCAGCTCCAGTGACCTTGAGACAAATCTGTTCAAGGCCAAGGCAATGGGGTTTTCTGACATCAGACTGGCGTCTCTCACCGGGCGCACCGAGGACGATTTTCGATCGCTTCGCCTGACTCACGGAGTAAAGCCGGTTTTCAAGCGGGTGGATACATGCGCAGCGGAGTTCGAGGCCCATACGCCATACCTTTATTCCTCCTATGAGGAAGAGGATGAATCCGGAATTACTTCGGCAAAAAAAATAATGATCCTGGGTGGAGGCCCGAACAGGATAGGGCAGGGGATTGAGTTCGACTACTGTTGTGTTCACGGGGCTTTTGCGCTCAAGGAGGACGGTTTTGAGACTATCATGGTCAACTGCAACCCGGAGACTGTCAGCACCGATTATGACACTTCGGACAGGCTTTACTTTGAGCCGTTGACCCTTGAGGATGTCCTTGCGATTGTCGAAAAAGAAAAACCGGACGGGGTAATAGTGCAGTTCGGTGGCCAGACGCCTTTGAAGCTCGCAGTGCCTTTGTGGAAGGCAGGAGTCCCAATAATCGGGACGTCTCCGGACGCCATAGACAGGGCTGAAGACAGGAAACGTTTCAAGGAGATGCTGCTGGCTCTGGGTCTTAACCAGCCGCCTAACGACATAGCGCATTCCTATGATGAGGTTCTGGAGGTTGCGGGCCGGATAGGGTATCCCCTGGTGGTCAGACCGTCATACGTGCTCGGTGGAAGGGCGATGGAAATAGTCCATGATGAGGAAGACCTGAAACGTTACCTCACTTCGGTGGTCAAGGCTTCCCCTGAGCACCCAATCCTTGTGGACGGCTATCTGACTGGGGCTGTAGAAATAGATGTGGACGCCGTATCTGACGGGAAAGATGTCGTTATTGGTGGCATCATGGAGCATATTGAGGAGGCCGGGGTCCATTCTGGCGATTCGGCATGCTCGCTGCCACCATACAGTCTTGGCAGATCATACCTGGATGAGATCAGGCGAATCACGAGAATGCTTGCGCTGGAACTGCAGGTTAAGGGCTTGATGAACCTCCAGTTGGCCCTGAAGGACGGTGAGATATTCGTGCTTGAGGTCAATCCAAGGGCGTCACGAACCATACCGTTTGTATCCAAGGCCATAGGTATTCCGTTGGCGAAGATCGGGGCCAGGGTAATGGCCGGCAAGACACTGAAAGATCTGGGTATTACCAAAGAGATTATTCCGGATCATGTCAGCGTGAAGGAGGCTGTGTTCCCGTTCATCAAGTTTCATGGTGTGGATGTCGTGCTGGGGCCTGAAATGAAATCGACCGGTGAAGTAATGGGGGTTGACAGGGAATTCGGGTTGGCTTACCTGAAGGCACAGTATGGAACTGATTTCCCGTTACCCAGAGGCGGCAAGGTCTTCCTCAGCGTTGCAGGACGTGACAAGAAGGCGGCGGTGATAGTCGCAAAGAGAATACGGGACTGCGGATACACTTTCGTCTGCACCCAGGGGACTGCGGCTGCCCTGATGGAAGCCGGTATACCGAGCGCCGTAGTGGCCAAGGTTCATGAAGAGGGTGAAAGCGACGTCATAGATCTGATCAGAAAGAACGAAATAGCTCTGGTTGTGAACACGTCCTCAGACAAGAAATCGTTCCAGGACTCATTTGCCATAAGGTTGGCGGCCCTGAACCACAATGTCGCGTATTTTACGACGCTTGCCGGGGCAAACGCCTTCTCGCTCGGATTACGTTCGATGTGCAGGGGGGCACGTTTCGAAGCAAGGTCTTTGCAGTCCTATCACGCCTCTAATTGATTGAACGCCGATAATAATGTATAATCGGCAGGCTTAAAGGCAGGCGTATGTGATGATACTGCCTGGGAATAATTGATCCTGAACATCCATCTGAGGGCGAGAGCCAGGAATTATCGCCGAAGATTGAGGCCGTAGCGATGAAAATCCGAAAGAGAGTGTTGCCGACCGGCTGGTATCCCGCCACCGCCCGTGATTGTGAATTCGATATCAGGAATTTTGTCAACGACTTTGTCCCACCGGCAGGAGAATGGACATCAGGAGTGGCGCCTCACGCTGGGTGGTATTTTTCAGGGAAGCCGGCGGCCCGAGTTTTGAAGACACTGGCTTCAAGCAAAGCTCCGGATGTGGCCGTTGTTTTTGGAGGGCATCTTCCTGGAGGACACCGCCCGATAGTCTATACAGAAGACGCCTGGGAGACCCCGTTCGGGAATCTGACAATGAATGCCGGCCTGGCCGATGAACTCATCGCTGAAACAGGAGCGATGGCCGCCCCGGATACCTTTTCCGACAATACCGTTGAAATACAGCTACCCTTTGTAAAATGGTTTTTTTCCAAATCCATACTTGTGGCTGCTCACTCTCCGGCCTCAATGGCTGCAAGCTCTTTTGCCGCATCATTGTGTGATCTTCTTAAACGCAGACGTCTGTCCGCAGTCTTCTTGGGGTCAGCCGATCTGACCCATTATGGAAGAAACTATGATTTTGCACCCCAGGGAACGGGGGATGACGCAGTCAAATGGGTGAAGGAAGTCAATGATCGAACCGTTGTGAACAAGGCCCTTGCGATGGACTCCGAAGGAATCGTTAGCGACGCTGCCAGACTTCATAACACATGCTCACCAGGTCCAATAGTCTCAGCCATCACGTGCGCTTCGATGCACGGCTCCAGGCGCGGACACCTGATTGATTATTTTACGAGCTATGACGTGATGCCTGGTTCAAGTTTTGTGGGGTACGCCGCGATAGTTTACTGATAGTGATGCGTTGACCGGCTGGCATATTGATTCGTGTGATTTTTTGCGGAGATGCCTGCGCTAGAGGGTCAGGCGTCAGGTCTGTCAACTTCGAAAAGTCTCTTGGTTTCTTCTACCCCTTTTAGGCAAACCTCAAAATCCCTGACCACGCGAAAGCTTCCACTGACAAGGTTGTAGGTGCTTTCCGAAATTACCACCATGCCCGCATTGGCTGTTGACTGGATTCGATCGGTAAGATTGACGTCAGATCCCACTATTCCATATTTGGCCCTGGTTTCTGTGCCGATGTTGCCGATGACAACTTCCCCGGTGTTCACACCTATCCCCATGGAGACATTTGGCAGTCCGAGCTTCAGGTTCTCCCTTACGAAGACACCCATTTCCCGCTGCATGTCCAGGGCGCAATTAACCGCGTCATGGGCCCTTGAACGTATATCGGATTCGACCCCATTGAAGAAGACAAGGATTGAATCACCGTAGAAATCGACTATTATGCCGCGGTAACTCTCGATAACAGCGATCATGAGAGAGAAATAGCGGTTGAGCATTTTAATGACGACATCTGGCTCGAGTTTCTCGCTCATCACGGTGAAATCCCTGAGGTCCGACATCATGATGGTGACTACGCCTTTTTCGCCACCAAGCCTGAGCGCCTCGGGTCTGCTCATCAATTCCTGGGCTATCTTCTTGTCAACGTAGCGGCCGAAGGTCTGTTCGATGAGGTCTCTTTCCCTGAGTCCATCGATCATGCTGTTGAAGCTGCGGGCCAACTCACCGATTTCATCTGACCTTTTTGCAGGGAGCTTCTTTGAATAATCCCCGTTCTGGACCCTTGCTGCTGCAGTGGATATCTCGCTGATTGATTCAGCAACGGACCTGGTCGTATGGCGGATCAGAAAAAGTATCATTCCAAGCGCCATCAATCCAGCCAGGACGTAGTAGGTCCTGAATCTTATGATCGGTTCAAGGATTACACTTCCCCGTGACAAAAACACCACATACCAGTTTATTGACGGGACCTTGTAGAAACCGGCCACAATATCGGGCGGATTCAGGAACGAGCGCTCGCTAAACACTTTACCGAACGGCTTCCTGCGGATTTCCTTGAGCAACTCTTTCTCGATTGGATTTCCAGTCTCACCCAGTTTCTTTCGCAAGAAGTCATCCCGATCGGTAGACGCCAGAAACTGGCCGGTGCTTGTGACGAGCCAGGCTGTTCCACCTCCTGGTAGACCCATTTGTTTGATGGGCTCCAGAAAAGAATCAAAACTAACCCTGACTATGAGACGTTTGGAAGTTTTTTCAGACTCAGTATTCAACATCCGCATTATCTGCAGCGAAC
>CALDNG010000303.1 GCA_937915285.1 uncultured Desulfomonile sp.
ATACCATTCTGGAACCTCAGCCAGTCTCTGGCGGATGAGCAAAAAGCGGGTAAGCTTCAGTACAGAACATTGGGCAGGACGGGTCTGAAAGTCACCTCTATAAGCATGGGAGTGATGAATTGCAGCGACCCATCGGTTTTACGCCGTGCATTCGATCTGGGAATAAATTTCTACGACACTGCCCACGCCTACATGGGCGGCCGCAACGAAGAAATGGTCGGAGAGGTTTTTCAGGGTAAAAGAGACAAAGTGCTCATCCAGACCAAGTTTCGCGTCAACGCCACGGAGAAGGAGAACAGGCAATCGGTCGAGACAAGCCTGAAAAGACTCCGAACGGACTATGTTGACGTTCTTCTTGCTCATTCTCTGAAAAAGCCGGAGGAAGTTTACAATCCTGAGATGCTCCATTTCCTACAGGCCATGAAAAAGGAGGGAAAAGCCAGGTTCACCGGTTTTTCTACCCACACGGATATGGCCATTTTAATGCGTGAGGCGGCTAAGCATGACTTTCATGACGTTGCCCTTGTCTCTTACAATTTTACGCACGCCAATGAACTCAAAGAAGCCATAGCTGCAGCCTCGAAGTCAGGGATCGGAGTGATTGCCATGAAGACCCAGGCCGGAGGTTACAAGGGAAAGGATATGGGTGGGCTCAATCCCCATCAGGCAGCCTTGAAATTCGTTTTGACTGACCAGAATGTGGCTGCTGCGGTTCCAGGGGTTACCACGATTCAGCAGATCGATCAATCCGCTGCTGTAATGGGTACACTTTTGACACAGAATGATCTGGATGAGCTAAATCTCTATCAAGAGCGCATCAAAGGGAGATTTTGCACCATGTGCGGTGGCTGTTCGGGAGAATGCCCCCATGGAGTGGCTCATTGCGATTTGCTCAGGGCAGTGATGTATCATGACGGCTACAACAATGATCGGCTCGCCGCTGATGTTCTGCGAAACGGCGAGGCTCTGGCACAGATAAAGATTTGTTCGGATTGCTCATCGTGTTCACTCACCTGCAGAAGGGGACTTGACATTCATGCGCAGTTAAAAACAGTGTATTCAATGTTTTCTTAGATCCGAAATGTTTTGACAGGACCAGTTTAGTGATACGAACCAAAACGCTTATTGTTACTGTTTTATTATTGGGACTATTTTTTGCGGAATGTGTTCTTGCAGGTTCTGCTTCAATAGATCAAATGGCGCCATCTGAGGCTCCTGCTGGGTGGCACGTAACGGAACGACCTGAGGTTTTTAACAGGGAGACTCTCTTTGAGCATATAAACGGCGAAGCAGACCTCTTCGTGCAATACGGCTTCCGGGAGTCGGTCTTTGCTATTTTGCGTAACAAAAACGCCCCTGATGACAAGGTAGACATTGATATTTACGACATGGGAAACACGCTTCAGGCGTTTGGGATATTTTCTCGCTTCAGACAGGGCGAAAATCCTGCTGGAATAGGTCTTGACTCCTATCTGAAGGAACGTTACGCATTGTTCTACAAGGACCGTTATTTTGTGATACTTCAGTCTACCCAATCGAACGAAGCCATATTAAGAGAGATTGCAACCGGCATAGAATCGCGCATCAAGGGTAATACCAAACCACCTCAAGAGATAGCGTATTTTTCAGTAAACGGAATCAAACCCGGTTCAATAGAATATTATCCTGATGGATTATTGGGGCTCGAATTCCTCGGCAGAGGTTTCAAGGCCACATATTCAGGTGTCGACTCCGGGAAATCAAAGCTGGAAAACCCTTTAGAGCCTCAGGAGTTCAATATTTTCATTTCCATTTTTCCCGGTTCCACGGAAGCGTCACAGGCTTTCAAGAACTTCCGGAGCAATTTGTCAGGCTCCGATGCAACAACGGTCGAGTCAGATACCGCAACCGGCCTGAACACCCTATTGGGTTCCGACCCCTATCAAGGCAAGACCCTTGTGATCCATAAAGGGTCTCACCTTTTAGGAGCCGTTGGTTTTCAATCTTATGAGGCTGCCAAAAGGGTTGTTTCGGGATTGGGCGCCAGGCTTCCTTAAAGGCGACTTTTTACGCAGGAACCTTTTTTCAACGCGAGTGTAATTGAGGACCCGGGAATATCATTCATTTCCTGTATACCATTGAAATAGCCGCAAGACTTCATTCAAGCCTATCGGAAAGCCAAGAGCAAAATCGGCGACGATTTTACCCCTGACCAAACTTCCGACTTTGTAATCAAGAGCTATCAGATAACTCCCTGGTCTAGCATGGCGTCCACTACCTTGGTGAAACCGGCGATGTTAGCTCCTCTAACATAATTTCCATTGGTACCATAGTGGTGCGAGGCATCCAGACAGGTTTTATGAATGGTTTTCATTATGCTT
>CALDNG010000304.1 GCA_937915285.1 uncultured Desulfomonile sp.
CAGAGGATCAAGCTTTCCAAGGAACTGTCCAAGAGAAGCACAGGCAAGACATTGTACATTCTTGATGAGCCCACTACCGGACTTCATTTTGCCGATGTAGCCAAGCTGATCGAGGTGTTGCAAAGCCTGGTGGAGTCGGGAAACACTGTCCTGATCATCGAACACAACATGGATGTCATCAAGATTGCAGACCACATCATTGATCTCGGCCCTGAAGGCGGCTCAGAGGGTGGTAGAATCATAGCGGAGGGGACACCCGAATCAGTGGCCAGTACCCCTGGATCTTACACCGGTATCTTCCTCAAACACGCCCTGAGCAACCCAAGGGGATACAAATTGTCGGGAAGTAGTGTGGACTAAATAGGCGCCTTTCTGGGACATGACAAAAAGACCGGCTCCACTTCAACTTTCAGTGTGAGTGGAACCGGTCAGTCTATAGATCAGGCCAAACAATAGGTATTACAGGCCCTTACCAGGACTATTCCTGCTTGGTCGATTTCTCCTGATCCAGCTTTCGGAGTTCTTTCCTCAATATCTTGCCTACTGCGCTCTTGGGAAGCTCTTCAACAAACTCCACGTACTTCGGAACTTTGTATTTGACCAGATTTTCCTTGCAGTAGTCTATAATCTCGATTGGGGTTGACGTCTCTCCTGCTTTTAACACCACATAGGCCTTGATTCGTTCACCAGAATAGGCGTCAGGCACACCGATTGCGCAAGCCTCGAGGACCTTTGGATGAGCAAAGAGCACCTCATCGACATCTCGGGGATAAATATTGAACCCACCGGATATGATCATATCTTTTTTGCGGTCAACGATTGAAAAATATCCATCTGAGTCTACAACTGCAATATCACCGGTTAGCAGCCATCCGTCACGGACCGTTATTTCCGTCTCTTCTGGTCTGTTGATGTAGCCCTTCATAACCTGTGGACCCTTAATGCAGAGTTCTCCAGGGGTGTCAATCTCCGTGATCTCACGATAGAAATCATCGACATCCACGAGTTTGGCCTGAGTGTCAGGCAGCGGAACCCCTATTGAACCAGGTTTGGTGATCCCGCCAAAGGGGTTGATGGTGGCCACCGGAGTAGTTTCAGTAAGGCCGAAGCCCTCGCAAATCTGGGCGCCTGTCAATGCTTCAAAATTCTTTATAGTCTCCAGAGGCAGCGGAGCGCCCCCCGAGAAGCATCCCTTGATCGAGCTTATGGAATATTTTTTGAGTTCAGGGAAGTTGATCATTCCGTTGTACAGTGTTGGCACAGCGGGCAGATAAGTAGCCTTGTATTTGTGTATTGACTCCAGGATTGATTTGGGCTCAGGTTTAGGAATAAGAATGTTCGCGTATCCATAGTAGATAGCCATATTCATGGCAGTGGTAAGACCGAAGGAATGAAAGAAAGGCAGACAGCCAACGACAGTCTCCTGGCCATCGTCAAAACTCTGGAACCATGCCCTGCACTGCTGAACATTGCTGGACACGTTCTGGTTTGTAAGCATGACCCCTTTTGACACGCCGGTGGTTCCGCCCGTATACAGTAGCAGCGCCGTGTCATTCCAGTCGGACTTTACTGGCTGTTTGATTGGCTCACTCTGTTTTATCAGATCGGTAAATTCATGCACATCAGCGGCCTGAGGAGTTTTGAGGTGCATGGCCTTCTTCACGAAGGGGAATAGCTGTTTCAGTGGGAAAGGTAAATAGTCACGAATGTGGCAGGACACTATATTTTTTATTCCTGTCTTGGACCTGAGATTGATCATCCTTGGGACAAGCAGATCCAGGCTCACCAGTAAACGTGAGCCGGAGTCGTTGAACTGGTGTTCAAGCTCTCTGTCCGTGTACAATGGGTTATTGAGGGCGCATACGGCTCCGGCCCGGAAAGAACCATATATCCCTATGACACACTGTGGAATATTCGGTAGCAGTAGCGCTACCTTGTCACCCGGCTTGATTCCCATCCCCACCAAAGCCGAAGCGAACCTTGATACCATCTCATCAAGCTGTTTGAACGTTATTTTCGCGCCCTGAAAGATGAGAGCTGTACTATTTGGAAAACGCTGGGCGCTACGGGCCAGGGCCTCGGATGGATTGATTTTCTCAAATTCCAGTTCTGCTGGAACCCCCGGGGCGTACGATTTCAGCCAAATTTTTTCCATCAAATCCTCCTGATGATGATTGAGGACTTTTTAGGTCCATTCCTATGACATGCCTCCTGAGAAACTACTCAACAAATCATTTGGGCCCGGTTGTTGTCACGGATAAATTCTTAACTGGCCCAACAATTGAACACCATTCACAAGACTTGGAAATGCCTTGGTTTTTCCCACGGTTTTATATTTATCTGGATTTAGGAGACAGTAGACTATTGATCCATATGTCAAAATTGTACACAATTGTTACGCAGGCTTCAAGGAAAAGCCCACGGAACATTCATTATTTTGAAAAAATTATTGTGGAACGATGATACTATCAGGCATGCTAAAAATTATTTTTAGGGAACTCACAATTTTTGCGGTTTGTGTCTCCATTTTTCCAGGGGCTTTATTTTGGCTTTATTTTAGAGGAGACATAGGTCCTGCCCAGCTTCACACTCTTTTTAGGGACATTGTTTCAATCGATGTGGTAGGTCCGTGGCCTTTGGTGAATCTCCTTGGCAAAATGCTTGTCCCTTATTTGCTGGTGCAGGCAATGAGGGCTTACAAATGGTCGAAAATCAGCATCACAGGCCTGAGGTACGCGAACCTGTATTTTGCGACGCTGCTTTTCGGGGTTGTGATTTGGTCATGGGGACAATCACTGGATCTGCTGCTTTTCATGAACGCCCTGGACGATCTACCGGCAGAACTGCCCCAATTCGCGGAAATGGAATCAACAAATCTACTGATAGGAACGGTAGCGCTATACCTGTCCTACCGATGTTTCAGCGTTTATTTGTACGCCCCTGATGCCTCGGTTCGAAAAAATGCCGACCGAATCTCAATAGATTAGAAAATACCGAACTCGTCATTGATGATCTTTAGCATGGATATGTTGTCCCCATGTCCAGTCTGGACGGCTGTAACCTTACCAATCACAGGTCTGCCCAAAAGGTAAAAGTCACCAATGATATCAAGTATTTTGTGACGCACGAACTCATCTTCAAACCGTAACGGAGGGTTAACAACTTTTTCTTCATCCAGTAGAACAACATTCGAGAGCTTGCCGCCTCCGGCAAGTCCCATCTCATCCATCATTCTCATATCCTTAACAAAACCGAATGTTCTTGCCGGGGCTATCTGATCCTTGAATGCTCCAGGGTTTTCCAGGCGGAAGTTGAGCTGCATGCGACCTATGGGCTCCGGGTAATCCAAATGGTATTCGACTTCGAAACAGTCCGACGGCTCGATGGTCATGCTCTTGTTTGAGCCCTCAGGCATGGGAACTGAAAGAGTCTTCTGGATTCTGATTTCCTCAACAAACCCATCCTGATT
>CALDNG010000305.1 GCA_937915285.1 uncultured Desulfomonile sp.
CAAGAATAAATCCAAAAATGACCCCTCCTACCACACTGATAATAAACATCAAGTATGACGGCGTGGTGGCGAGGACGATCTTGAGAATCTGGACGGACACGGTCCCGACTATTATCCCTAGCAGGGCGCCTACCAGACTTAAGGTTACCGCTTCTACGAGGAACTGATTCATGATCATGTCCTCGGTTGCGCCAACTGCCTTTCTGAGACCTATCTCCTTGGTCCTCTCCCGGACTGCAGCCAGCATGACGTTTGTTATGCCAAGCCCTCCAAGTATAACGATTACGATGAGCGCCGCGTATAAAAAGAGCTTTACGATCAACACAGCATGCTTGATTGTCCTGATCCGTTCAGAAAAAACCCTGATCTCCATGGCTTCACTGTAACCGGGCTGATTCCTGACCAGAATTTCATGAACCTTGTGTTGCAAATCGTCAATGACATCCCAGTTGATGGCCCGCACATAGATGTCCTTTATTTCGTACATCCCGGGAAAACGAGAACGTGCAACGGATAAGGGAATCAGTATGCTCTCCATGAACGAGGCGTCTTCAACCCCACCTATGATTCCCACTATCCTAAAATAGTGCCCACCTATAAATATCTGTTTGTTCAAAGGGTCAGGATCATCCCCCATCAAAAGCCTGATCACGGTTGAGCCGACAACACAAACATTATTTTTCCATGCCACATCGTCGTCCGTTATTCGGCGGCCTTCAGCAACCGGGATATGAATAGTGTCAAAAAATTTCTCGTCTACCCCCAGCAGGCGGGCAGGCATTTTTTTCAGGTTGTAGCTGACCTCGTAACCACTAAATACCGCCGGCGAGACATGCCTGACTCCCGGTAGCTTCTGAAGATCCTCTATGTCCTTGTGGAAATATTGGCCGCCGTGCTTCTTGGGACTCTTGCTGTAATCAAAGTAGGCCTTGATGATTGTTGCGCTTCCCAACAATTCCAGATTGTTGCCCAAATCAGATTCAACTGCTCCTCCCATGGTAAGGATAATTATGATCCCGGCGATCCCAAGGGAAATTCCTATCAAAACGCTCTTGTACCTTCTTTTGTTCCGGTATATCTGTCTTAAGGCTATCGTCGCCAAATCTGCAGTTTGCATTCTTTCTAAACCTAATGAGAATGAATCGGTAGCGTCTGTAACAAGGATAAATAGACTATTTCGAGCTTGGCTTCAAGGCTTACGACAGCAGGTCGCGGCTTTGGCTGATTTGTGGAATGGTAATAAAGCATCACTCCCCCACCATGCTGCACTCAATGAAACAACCACCGCTCCAATCAGTTGCTCTCCTCGGTCGAATATTTTTTCTTCCAAGAATTGATCAAATTGAGAGCGTCAAGCGGAGTCATTTCATCGACTTTGAGACTCTGAACTTCACGTATCAGATCATTTGACCCTGAGGAAAACATCTCAAGTTGAGAGACATTCGTAGCTGATTTCTTTTTGGTTTTTCTGGATCTAGAAATTTTTGGGGAACCTACAGTGTCTATCTCATCCTTTTCAAGATTCTGAAGAATCTCGCCAGCTCTCTTGATGACATCCTCAGGGATTCCTGCCAACCTGGCAACCTGAATACCATAGGATCTGTTGGCCCCACCAGGCGCAACCTTTCTCAAAAAAACTATTTTGTCATTCCACTCTTTAACCTGGAAGTGGTAGTTCCGAACCCGTTCCTTTATCAGGGAAATATCCACCAACTCGTGATAATGCGTTGCAAACATTGTTCGAGGCCCTTTTCTGTCCGCACGGTCGTGGATGTATTCCGTCACAGCCCATGCAATGGACAAACCATCAAAGGTGCTCGTTCCGCGTCCAACCTCGTCAAGAAGAGCCAATGATCGTTGGGTAGAGCTGTTTAGCATTTCAGCCGTTTCACTCATCTCAACCAGGAAAGTGGATTGGCCGAAAGCAAGATAATCTGCCGCTCCGATTCTCGTGAAAATTCTGTCAACGATCCCTATCGAGGCCTCTGCGGCAGGAACGAAACTACCCATTTGAGCCATCAGCACTATCAGGGCAGTCTGACGCATGTACGTCGATTTGCCCGCCATGTTGGGGCCTGTGATGATAAGTATCTGATGGGTAGTGTGATCAAGATACGTGTCATTGGGGACATAGTTTTCACGGTTTTCGAATGTTTCCACAACCGGATGCCGACCCTCGACGATCTTTATTTCATCACCGTTGTGAATCTTCGCTCTGGAATAATTCCTGGTCGCAGCAATTTCAGCAAAACATGCCAACACATCGAGAATCGCTATTTTAGTGGCGGTGTCCTGTATCCGTCCTATTACCTGTATAAGATTGTTTCTTAGGGTTTCGAAGATTTTCTCTTCAATCTCCAGGATCCTGTCCTGGGCAGTCAAGACCTTCAGTTCGTATTCTTTCAATTCCTCGGTAATGTAACGTTCGGAGTTTACAAGGGTCTGCTTCCTGCTATACGTCGACGGAACCTTCCCCTGATTACTTTTCGTGACCTCGATGAAATAGCCGAAAACCCTGTTGTAGCCTACCTTGAGGTTATTGATTCCGGTGGACTGCCTTTCTCGAGACTCTATTTCGGCTATCCACTGTTTCCCGCTCCTGCCGATCTCACGTAGTTCATCCAACTGCAGATTGAAGCCCGGCCTGATTGTTCCACCATCCTTGATACTGGCTGGTGGAGAATCCGACAAGGACTCCCTGATAGCGTGAGTCACATAGGACAAATCGTCTGCCTGACATAGTTCAGCCAGCATTGGATTTTCCTGGGAGGACAGTAGACTTACAAGGAGAGGAAGTTTTTCGGTGGAATTGGCCAATTGAACCAGATCACGGGGTAATACATTCTTCAACGCAATCTTTCCAACTATGCGGTCAATATCACAGATTTCCTTCAATAAATCCCTGACTTCCACTCGTAGCTGACTTTGTTCTACAAGTTCTCCGACCGCCTGGCTCCGCTTGTCTATCGCTTCTACGTCCATCAACGGATAGGATATCCAATTCCTAAGTAGTCTGGAGCCCATAGATGTTCGTGTTTTATCAATTATGCCCGTCAATGATCCCGAGGCTGACCCATCCTTCATATTCCTGAAAATTTCGAGGTTTCTCATGGTGCCGTGATCCAGAACCATGAATTCGCTAAGGCTGTAATGAAAAGGTGGTTTCACATGAACCGGGGTTTCAAGCCTATTCTGTTTGACATAGTTTAGCAAAGCCCCTACCGACATTGAGGAACACGAAGCGTCATCAAACCCGAATCCCTGGAGGTTTTGCACACCAAAGAGGTCTTTTACAAGATCCGACGCAGTCTTCGGTTCGAACATCCAATCCTCTAATTCCCTGAAGTACTGGTCTTCCCTTAGGATAGGGCCGAATTTTGCGTGTTCCCTGAAATCGGCGCTGACAAGAACTTCCCGCGGATTTATCCTTTGTAGTTCCTGCTCTGCCAGGGAAACAACAGATGTCGATGTCACTCGCAACTCACCCGTCGACAAATCAAACGAGGATATTCCTATTTCCCTGGGTTTGGTCGCCAAACACACTATGAAATGATTTTCCTGTGGATTTAGAAGCTCGGCGTCGTCCGTAAGCCCTGGCGTTATAACCCTCGTCACTTCCCTCTTTACTATCC
>CALDNG010000306.1 GCA_937915285.1 uncultured Desulfomonile sp.
AAAACAGTTCATCACCCCCCATGCCTGAGAGCAGAACGGGAAATCCCTTTTTTCTAGCCTCTGATGACACTGCAAAGTAACCTTGGGCCGCAATGTCACCGACAGGAATGTCCATGGCCCGCACCAGAAGCGGGAAATCCCTGACCACCTGATCAGTATTTATCTCGATATCATGGAAGGGCACTCTTAAACTTTTGGCCACACCCCTAGCCACATTCCTCTCATCGGTTGGCGGTTTTTGCGTGTAACCAACGCAAAAGGCCTCGATCTGGTCTGGATAGTGTTTTGCGCTTAGGGCAGTGACCAGGCTCGAGTCTATCCCGCCGGACATTGCCGCGGCTACGGGGACATCGGCTATACCCATGAGTCTGCATGCTTCATTTAGGGATTCACGTACGGTGACCTCGGGTGAACTTGGCGATAGAGCGGCCTTTGATAAATCCCAATAGCTCTTGGAATCAAGATGTATGTTTTTCGGGGTCAGATCCAGCACGTGGCCGGCAGACATGAGGGTTATTCCGTCAACAGGCGAGTCTGTCTCCGGAATATATTGGAAGGTCAAAAAAAGATTGAGAGCTTGGGGGCTTAGCAATGGATTCCTGACGGTTTTCAAAATGCTCCTGAATTCACTGGCAAACCACAAACGGCCTTGACCATCTTTACTAAGGTACAAGGGCTTTTCACCGGAACGGTCACGCGCCAACATGAGCCTGTCGTGCTTATGATCCCAAAGCGCAAATGCGAACATGCCCCGCAGACTGTCGAGGCACCTGACTCCAAAAGACTCATAAGCATGCACTATTACTTCAATATCACTACATGATCTAAAAGAATGTCCCATTAACTTCAGTTGCTGGCGTAGGACGTCGTGATTGTAGATTTCCCCATTGCAAACTATGACGACGGATTTGTCTTCGTTGTAGATGGGTTGATTGCCTCCATTAGGGTCGATGATGGCAAGGCGTCTCATCGCCAGGCTGACTCGCTCGTGACGAAAAATCCCTCCGGAATCGGGGCCTCGATGTGTCATCGACTCGTTCATGGCGGAAACCAGTCGATGTTGTGAACTATCCAATCTGACGCTTGAAATGACTCCCGCTATGCCACACATGAAGGATACCCTTACAGTTTACTTGCAGAATGAGCCGGCGGCGTATGGCCCATCCGGGAAAGATGCTATCGTTTCACGAGCTATGCGCATGAATTCCCTTGCTGTTTCAATCTGACGAGTTTTAGCTTGTAACGCCATAGAGCGCTCTAGTTGATAATCAGGCCCGGCAAGCAGAGTTGGCCAGATATCCAGGAGGAGCCTAGCCAAAGACCCTGGATCAGCCTTAATAAAGAAATGGCGCTCAATTTCGGAATCTATCAATTGTTCTCGATGGACATCTATGTCAGATGCCACTACGGTACGACCAACGGATTTTGCGTCCTCTATCACCGTGCTCCATCCTTCGAACAAAGACGGTTGAATCACACAGGCAGCCATCCTAAGGACTTTGATCTGATCTTCTCGAGGGATTATTCCCGTCAGAAATATCTGGTTATCGAGCCTCAAATCAGAAATGGTTTCTTTCACGTTTTCAAAATACAAGGGATTCCTGTAGTCGTCATGAGAACCACTACAGACTACCGGTATGACCAGCCCCTGATCTCGCAGCATAGCGATCGCCCTGAATACGGTGAGATGATCCTTGTGCATCCAGAACTGATTGGCAATGTAGGCAAACCGTTCAGGTAGACCAATTTTGTTTTTAATTTCAAGGACATCCTCTCCACCGGAAACATCAATAAAACTGCCAAAGGACCATATACGTGGCTTGATTCGTGCTTCAGGGAAAAGATTCCTGAAATCTCTCAGAGATGATTTGCTGCTCAGAAGAAGAAACCCGGATGTCTGGGCAATCTTCCGATAGGTTAAGTTACGTTCCTCGATTTCTTTCCCCGAAAACATTTCCGGTAAATAGAAGTGCTGAAAATCAGGAATCCAGAACAACTTTGGGGCGTGAAATTGATTTGGACTCATGACAGGGAACCATAATCCTGACATTGTTCCCGAAAAGTAGCCAGGCCCTGGCCCGAGAAGATGTCTGGCCCATGACGTGATGATTTTTGGAAGTGTCTTGAATAGACATGACTTAAATGGATCATCTGAATCATAAAAATTCAGGGGAAGTCTCTTCAGGCGATTTCTCAGGCCTGTTTCATCAGTTTCACTGTCAACAACGGTGATCACCGGTTGCTCATAATCGGGCAATGAAAGCAGAGCATTGACAAGATTCTCTATGTAAATGGCCCCACCAAGCCATGTCCCGCATTCCGACGTTCTAATAAACAGCTCGAGTTTGTTGAAAGCCGTGGCTTGATTACTCAGGGGCTTGTCTCTCAAGATTGATCAAAGCGCACAGTGACTTGTAGATGCCGGTTCTTCAAAGACTCCAGGATTGCCATTCCTGTCTAATAAATTCGATATTTGCAGAGCGTCCGCAGCTATTTGCCGAAACTCACGGGCTGATGAAAGTATTCGTTTTTGCATCATTTCTCTTGCGATCAGCTCTGATGTTGAGTCAGGTCCTGGTACCAAATTTGTCCATCTTGAAGAAATCAGCTCTGCGAGCAGTTCTTCTGAAGCAGGAGGAAAGTAAGAACAATGGCTGAGAGCCTGTTCACGGTGAACATCTATATCAGACGCAAATACCGGTCTTCCAACGGCCCTGGCGTCTTCAAGCACGGTACTCCATCCCTCAAATAATGAAGGCTGAACTATTGCCGTTGCGCATCTCAATACCTCCTCCTGCTCATTTCGAGGAATCAGACCGAGTATACGAATTTGATCCAGTAACTGACAATCTGCGAGGAAATTCATCAGACCCCTGAAATGGGATTCGTTTCGTCGATCAGACGTCCCACCGGTGCAGACTAAGGGTATGATCATGTCCCTCTCCCGTCTCAAAAGGGCTATGGCTTTGAAAACAGTTATGTGATTCTTGTGGACCCAGAATTGGTTGGGCAAGTATAAGTATTTTTCAGGAAGACAATAGGTCTGACGAATGGTCCCGGATAATCGGCGTTCCGTGTTGATTAGAGAGCAAAAACGCCAGACCCTGGGAATGGCAACGGTGTCAGGATAAAATCTCAGAAAATCTGCTCTGGCGACTGAGCTGCTCAGGACAACAATTTGCGGACTCGTGGCGATTTCGGCTATGGCTTCATTCCTGGAGTCGATTTCAGATGGCTGAAAAAGACCCGGAAGATGTCGATGTTGAAAATCAGGTATCCATCTCAGTGTCACAGCCCCTTGTATAGTCTTAGCGAAACCGGGATAGATTACATCCGGGGATTGGTTTTCTTGGGAATATGGCCGTAACCACCTAAAAAATCGCTGTAAATAACTCTGTGGACTATTTTTGTTTAGCGGTAGGTGAGCGTGTTCGCTCATGAACGACGATAATGCTTCAGGGTCCCCCAATATGGTAATTTCGGGCCGTTCTGAAGCCGGCAAACGAGATCGGAAGAGCGTCGTGTAGGGAAAGAGTGTAGATCTCGGTGGTCG
>CALDNG010000307.1 GCA_937915285.1 uncultured Desulfomonile sp.
TTTGCAAACCTCCTGGCCGAAATTCCGTTGTCATTGGCTCTAACGCTGGGGCTGATGGCTACTTTCGTATCGAGTTTTTCCGCTGATCTGGGCGCAGTTCTGTTGTTCCCCGCCGAGGTCTGCGTCTGGTTTGTACTGATACTGGCTGATTTTTTTTCATCGTTACCCGGCGCTGTTTTGAATGTCCCAGAGGTTGGGATTGCAGGCTTGATTGTCTCAATCGCAGTGGTAATACTTTTTTTTCTTCTCCTCAGAATACCTTCCAGAAAGACATTGCTATCACTCTTCGCCGGTCTGGCCTTGCTCTTCATGCTATCGCTGGCGTCCTTCATACGAGAAAATTCCTCAAATACACTGACTGCAACATTCCTGAACGTGGGAAACGGTGATTCGGCCTTTGTCAAACCTCCACAGACAGACGGATTTCTGGTAGATGGTGGTCCCAGAACGGACTTTTTTGACGCCGGACAGTCCATTATAGCGCCGTTCTTTCTCTTTAAGTCGGTTCGTCGCCTGGATGCAGTTGTCGTAAGTCATCCGCAGGCCGATCATGTCGGGGGCATTTACTCAGCCATTAAACAGGCCCCCACTTCCCGGATATTCATCAATCGCATCCATATCCGGTCGGAATACACTTTTCTTCAACAGATCACAGGAATAACCCAGGGACTAACAATCAGCAAAGCCGACAATACCAGCCTCCCTTGCTGGATCGGAGAAGCAAAGCTTACTTTCATGAATCCACCCTTATCCGAGTTGGGAGGAAAGTTGTCCGGCCGGAATGTAAATGACAGTTCAGCAGTCATGAGAATGGATTACAAGGATTTTTCAATACTTTTTCTGGGAGATCTCGAAAAATCGGGTGAAAATGACTTGCTGACTTCGGGCCTGGATCTCAGGGCAACCGTATTGAAAGTAGCCCATCATGCAGGAAAGACATCCGCCACCTCCAAAGAACTTCTGGAAAGGGTCAAACCCAAAATAGCAATAGTTTCTGCAGACTTCCCTCCAAGAGGTGGAATTCCGAACCAAGAGACGATCGAGCGCTTGGAACAAGTATGCCGCAAGGTTTATTGGACTGGCAGGGACGGCGCTCTAACAGTTAGCTCTACAGGGTCCGGTCCAACTAGGGTCTTGTTGGGCAAAACCGGTAAAACTGAGATTGTCGATTAAACAATCTCTGTTCGATGCCTTTAGACCGGGCGAGGTAACATCCTGATAAAACGATCCATGCCGTGAACCATCATCGCATGGATTGCCTTAATAATCGTTTCACGCTATAATACGCCCACTGAACGAGTTGATACACTCAAATGCGAGAGTGGCGGAATTTGGCAGACGCACCGGACTTAGGATCCGGCGGGGTGACCCTTGGGGGTTCGAGTCCCCCCTCTCGCACCACCCTTTTTCCTGTCCGTGCCCTTATTGGGGATCTCTAAAAAATTGCATAGGAAAAAACCAATGAAAAAACTAATTGTTATAGCCTCCATCGCCTGCTGCCTTACCGCTTTGACTTTGTTCGAGGCCCATGCGCAGCTTTATTCCTATTACTACCCTAACTACTACGCGCCACCGGGATACGTCTCCCCTCCACCAGCAAGACAAAGCGCTCCTCCCTCACCCTACTATTTCAGAGCCACACCAGATCCCTATCAAATGTGGCGACTTGATCGAAACAACAGGTGGCAGGATTACCAGAACAGACTGAGAAGCCCACAAAACCCCGAAAGTGATCTTAGTTACATGCTGAGAACATTCTGATTGCGGTCATCGGCAGAAACCTGGAAGACCTAACCAATTGATACGGCCGTATTTACACTTACCTGGTTACTCGTAAAGGAAGTAGTAAAGACCTACGGCCACAACTATGCTGGATATAACTACCACTTTTATAATTAATGATGTTTCCATGAACCCATAATAGACCAGTATAGGCGCTCATAGAACAAAAATAATCAGTTCCCACAAATTTTGGATCATCGGATCAATAATCTGCTTTTTACTTGCGGGAAGAAGCTTTTTATGCTAAACCATAACTTAATTAAAGCATTGCAACATAATGTTTTGACTTGATTAAGACTGATGCAGGAACCAAATAGCCGGCTTCATCCTACGATTTATTGAACATGTTGCAACACCAAAAATCAGTTTTGCGCCCAACAATCAAATGAACGAATGACATAATTGTCAGACGGGGGGATTCAGGACGCATGAGAATGTTAGATCATTCTAGCGGTGTCTTCATTAAAAGACATGGCCGCTACAGCGCGGTTTGTCTTTTTTGGGCCTTAGGCTTCATCGGACTTGTTCCACACGTCCATTCCGATCAGGAACTCACCGTTGTGAGATACCTGGAACTGCTCCGGAACCCTTTGCGGATTTCCGTAGGACTATCCGGCCCAGCACTCAAATCCACGATCCAGACTTCCAGAAATCAGAACCGCGCCGAAATATTGTTGCATCGATCCAGATTGTGTCCTGATTTCAAAAGATATCCCAACAGCTTTTCGAGTAACCTCAAGTCACTGATAATCACCGAAAGTGAAAGCATGGTCAGGATATCACTGGATTTTGGGGCCAACCCTTTGCCAAAATTCAAATTACATAAGTCGGACCAGAATCTGATAGTCAATTTTCTTCCGGTCCGTATTGACCCAGCAGAGTCTGTCCAGGATGCCTCTGTAGAGGTAGGTTCGAAAAAGGAGCCGGGTAAACCTCATAAGACAGCCGTCGTCTCAAAACAGCCCAGAAATCTTTTACCAGCAAAAGGCTCCTTAGATACTCGAGACGGCAGAATGCCAAAAAAGGTGGGGCCTTCAGTATCACAGGGCAAAACTGCTAGAACAGTCTTGCCTCAGGACGGGCCGACGCGCTGGGAAAGCCCCGCCGGTAGTAGTTGTGGATTGAAAATGAGGACTTCCTATGATTCAGACTATGAAGCCGAATTGGACAGGAATTTTGGTCCACATAGGATCGGGCAAGCGGAATGTATTGAAATCGAGTCCGAGAAAGTGTGCTTTTTTTATGACGAAATTTTTCTCAAATATGCCAATCCGAAAGACGTAATCAAAACCATCGACTGTATTTTCAATCTTTACTGTCCTGGTACCGGACAGGGCGGGCCGGGCGGCGGGACCGAACACATAAACACCCGGTTCATAGAACAGAACATGAGTCCGAGAATGACAATAAGGGATGCAAAGGACAAGGCAAAAACCCTCAAGCCCGCTGATGATAGAGGTTTTGATCGAATTGAAGAACTGAGACTCATGCCCTTACCTGAATTTCCACGTCGTCCGTATGAAAGCGGGGTGGATGTGAAGAGTTGGCGAATGCTCAGAGACCTGGATAGGAAAGACCCGAAGCTTGCCAAAATCATAGCTCACACAATGGTATGGGCCGATGAGAAAAAGAGAGTCATCTTCCTGAAAGACACCGAATCCAGGTTAAATCAGATCCGGAGGGTTATCAAATCACTGGACAAGCCTAGTTTGCAGGTCCTTATCCAAAGCAGGATTGTTAGGGCCAACAAGGATTGGAGCCGTGGATTGGGTATCATATGGGGTGGAAGAAACAATCAGGTGGGATTGGTAAAAGACAATGCCAAATCATATTGGGGCTTTGGAGGTAATCAGGAAGGTTGGGCCACCGGAGATCCAGGTCCTTCAAACCGTCCTACCGGAAGGGCGACAGAAGGAATAGACATTCCTTCTACCTTCGCCGTAAATTTACCCGTCGCCGTTCAGAACCTTTCGGGTCTCATGGGCTTGGGAGTCCAGTTCGGACTGTTGAAACCCAATTATATAACAGAACTGGATTTTCGCCTTCAATTTGGAGAATCATCAGGAAATGTCAAGATTGTGGCGAGCCCAGAAATTCAGGTTATGGACGGAGAGCGTGCCACAATCAAGAACGGAGTAGTTATGACCCTGAAGACATCTTCACCCAATTGGGGAACTCACACCGAACTGGTTCCCGTTGATCTTAAACTTGAAGTTACACCCAAAGTGCTTTTCAACAATCGTATCAGGATGGATGTTGACATTTTCGACAATGTTGTGGACGGCAATACAACATGTGGAGCTTGCGATATAGTTAAGCTCTATTTGACAAGGGAAGCGCATACTACTCTGGTAGTAGGTGACGGGGAAACCTGTGTTTTAGGAGGAATAATCAGGGAAGCTGATAGCCACCGCAAACAAGGTTGGCCGATACTTATGGACCTTCCTGTTGTCGGTCGCCTGTTCAGTAGTAATACCAAGGCTACCGTGTGCGACGAGTTGATGGTTTTTTTGACACCAACCATAGCAAGGACGGGAACCGGGGACACTTTGCCGGTTGACTGCGGTATCTCCAAGCGCTCACAACCCTGATCGCTTCGCAATGGTCAGATCATGAAGCATGGTCCAATCCTACATTGGACTAAATGACCAACTCCTTTTTCAGGTTAGCGATGAGTTCATTGATACCTTGCTCCTCTGAAGCCTTTGAAAGTTTTGGGAGAACAGCGCTACCTGATATGCCTGACTCTGCAAGTTTCTTCCTTTCGCGTTCCATCAGGGTTTTTCTGTCCTTGGATTTGTCTTTCTGGGCGACTTTTACAGAGGCCCTGAACCTATCCAAAACGGATTTGATGGGCGGAGCGAAAGGCAGTCTTTCCATGCGTTCCAGGTAGTCCATCAGGTCCTGTTCATTATCAATCCTGTCAACCATGGAGTTCCAGACGAGCTTTTTGAGTTCCTCGATACCATCGGGCATTTCTCCGGCAAGATTCTCCAGAATCTTGTCGTAGGAGTCAGGATAGTCGTGCAGTTTCAGAGCATATCCTTTGGCCTTACTAATCAGGGATTCCTGCCTCATCTGCCTTTTTTCCGAATCAGACAATCCCATCCCCCGGGTTCTCTCCATCATAAGATCAATTGTACTCTTAATTTCAGACACGCTGAACCCCTATTCCCTGATCTGACCGTCGCCGAGAACTATGAATTTGGTTGTGGTCAGGTCTTCAACACCCATGGGACCGTAGGCGTGAATTTTGGTCGTACTGATTCCTATTTCAGCCCCAAGGCCAAATACATAACCATCGCTCATTCTTGTAGAAGCGTTGACAATTACTGTTGATGAGTTTACTTCCCGGAGGAATTTCTGGGAGGCAGCGTAATCTTTTGTGACAATTGCCTCAGTGTGCAGGGACCCGTACTTTGCGATGTGTCGTATGGCTTCATCAATGCTGTCCACAATCTTAACAGCCAGGATGAGGGCAGAATATTCTGCATACCAGTCATCTTCAGTAGCCGGGGTCATGCTATCCACTAGCCTTCGGGATCTTTCACACCCACGCAAAGCCACACCACTCTGCTCAAGGGCCTTGGCAACCTGTGGCAAAAATTCCTGGGCAACAGCAGAATGAACCAGAAGGGTTTCCAGTGAGTTACAGACTCCAGGTCTTTGAGCTTTCGCATTTACGGTGATTTTTTCGGCCATTGCCAAATCGGTATCCTTGTCAACATACAAATGGCAAACACCCTTGTAATGCTTCACCACCGGCACCCTGGAGTTTTCCGACACAAATCTTATCAGGTCCTCTCCCCCCCTGGGAATGATGAGATCAACCAGGTCTTCAAGCTTGACCAGATGCAGGATGGCCTCGCGCTCGGTCGTCGGCAACAGGTTCACAACGTTCGGACTGACACCTTTTTCCTTAAGGACGGACCTGAAAATATCTGCTATCGCCACATTTGAATCATAAGCTTCTGAACCACCCCGTAGAATGCACGCGTTGCCGGCTTTCAGACACAATGCGGCCGCATCAGCGGTAACATTGGGGCGGGATTCGTATATCATCCCAATAACGCCTAAAGGTATGCGCATTTTTCCCACTCGCATACCGTTCGGCCTGACCCACATCCTGGTGATTTCTCCCACAGGATCCGGAAACGCTGCTATTTCCTTAAGACCATCCACAGTCTGCTTCAGAACCTTGTCCGAAAGCGTGAGCCTGTCGATCATGGGGAGCGATAAACCTTTGGAACGCGCTTTTTCTACATCCCGGGCGTTTTCAGCCTGTAAGAAAGATTTGGCGTCCCATATTTTCTGAGCGATTTCATTTAGGATTGTCTCCTTCTGCCCCATGGTAAGCCTGGCCGCTTCTGGCGCCGCTGAATGGGCCATTGTGGCGGTCTCAAGCACGATGTCTCTTATTGTCATCGATTACCCCTCTTGGTCATTTATATTGTCAAATTTCAAAATTAAGGTGTCATCGCAACTGACCTGATTACTTCTCAGGATTATCATCAGACACACTATTTATCAACTGCCTGATATAGTGTTCCGTTGGCAAATGGATTAGTGTAACCTAATGGGAATTATAGTGGAGGTTTTGAGGATGATCCCTATCGTTTCAATAGTAGGCAAGTCGGATTCCGGCAAAACGACTTTACTCGAAAAGCTTGTAAGAGAATTGAAGTCCAGGGGATACAGGGTGGGGACAATAAAGCATGACGCCCATAGTTTCGAGATAGATCACGAAGGAAAGGATTCCTGGCGCCACAAGAAAGCCGGCGCCGCGGTTTCGATCATTTCCTCGGCCGAAAAGATAGGAATTGTGCTCGATTCTGATCACGACCACACCTTGTCAGAGATTCGCGACAAGTTCGTCAGAGATGTCGACATCATTTTGAGTGAAGGATACAAGCGCGAAATACACCCCAAAATAGAGGTGTACAGGAGTGAAAGGCGTCAGGAAATGCTGTGTGGATCAGATGACAATCTTCTTGCTATTGCAGGTGATCCTGAAAATCCTCCATTGGGGACGCCTGTTTTTGATTTGAACGATCCTGTTCCGATTTGCGATTTTCTGGAAGCCAGGTTTCTGAGATGAGCGACACGGGGATTACCCGGTCCTGGAATGCCCAGCGCATGTAATTCATGAACAAATGTTGAGACTGATTCAGGCGCTGATCGCGTTCGATATCGCCACGCTAGTTTCAATAGCCAGTTTCTTGCCGTTTTCCACCTTTTCGGAATTCTTCATCCAGTCCAGACCTACAACCCAGAAACCGGCGACCATCCGCCTCCTGTTCTTTTTGCCGTGAAATATTGGAGCCGCCACGCATCCTACATTGCTCAGGTACTCACCGGTGTCGTGGGCAACACCCTCTTGCCTTACTTTCAACAATTCTTCCTTGTATTCCTGAGGATCGGTGATGGACTCAGCAGTAAAAGCCGGTATGGGATACTTTGCCAGTATTTCGTCTATCCTCTCGTCTTCATGGAACGCAAGGAATATCTTTCCGGCCGCCCCAGCATACATCGAAATCCTTGTTCCAGGTTTGGCCGCTATTTTAAGCTCTTTTCGGGATTCAATCTGATCAAGTATCAACAGGTTGTAACCGGTGCACATGCCTAAAAATACATCCTCATCAAGGTCAAGGCTTAGTTTCTCAAGAAACGGACGCGCAATTTCTACTAACGGTAATTGGACTGCGGCCTTCTCAGCGAGCTTTCTAACGGCGTAACCGCATGTGTATTTTCTGGTTATAGGGTCTCTGAGAACCCACCCCGTCTCCTCCAGGGCAGCCAGAATCCCATGCGTGGTTGATTTGGCCAACTGAAGCTTGGAGGCGATTTCACTGATGCCAGGGTTACTTTGCTCAGATATTATCATCTTCAGAACTCTCATCGCCTTGGAAACAATCGGAGCTGAGTAAGAAATCGCAGTCGCTTTTTGCTTTGCGTTCATTATTTTTTCCCATCACCAAAAGATTTAACCTAACAAACGAGATTCGTTCATTAGAATGAACCAACACGCCTTTTTAGCTGTATCTAACTACCATGTCAACCGTTTCGGTTATTGATGTCTTATGGCTTGACAGTCTTTTTTTGTAAAGCTAATTTTGTGATTATGAGTTCTGAATACGGAACCGGTTCTAACATGAAACTCAAACTGAGCACAATTTACAGGGCTACTCTGGCGACACATTCGGGAAACGAGGGTTGGATCGGCGTAGAACCCGGCCAAAGATCATATCACGCGGTTGTGCCTGTCGATGTTCAGATATCCCGAGGCGTTATGGCCTGCAATAAACCCACGGACGGCACACCTTTCGGTGGATACGCTGGATGGATTTATTTCAGATGCGCTCCGTACGACAGTCACATCGACGATGAAACCCTCAGACTCCAGCAAGCCAAAAAAAATTTGACAGAACTCATTGTCAAACTTTCAGAATACGGTATTGTCGCGGAACCGGATGGCGAGAACTTACCTACACCACAACTGTTTATAAATACTCGTATATTAGATAAAAGCAAGAGAATATTTTGCAGCTCATGTAATTGGTCATGGAATCATCCTGGTGAAGTTTTGTCAGACACCGACCTGACTCTGGTCGAATATCTGGCAAACTTCAAAGACTTTCGTAAGGGTATCTATCTTTTTGAACATATTTGTGGAGGTCGTATTGAGCTGCCGGTTTCAAGATTGCTAAATCCGCATAACCTGATCAGGTCGCTAGCTGGTTTACAGGCATGCCCAGGACTGTGTTTCCATTCAAAGGTCTTAGCGGAATGCAGGGCTGAGTGCGAGGGTTCGCTTTACAGGAAAGTAGCCGGCAGGATTGTAAAAAAACAGTCAGGACGCGTCGCGCAAAAAAGGGTTATTAAATAACACTACTAGCATGATATTTTTCACATTTTTGGCGCTGAGCTGGATGCCAACCTGGCCCAGGTTTGTATTTTGAAACCGGATTCGCCACTGTAAGCTGGTTGGCTGAAATATTTCACGAAATTAAAAATGCAGGAGACAGCCGGATTTTCCAATCCGGCCAATCTCCTGATACGTGAAATTAGGGAGGGGGAGCGAACTTTTTTCAGCTCGCTTCGATTTGTCTTCCTGGTGGTTCAAATATGCTGAAAATAACGTTTAACGGTTTTACAGAACTTATTGATGTCGACATTCTTACTGTGCAGGATCTCTTGGCGCTTACAAGTGAAGATGACCCTGCGGTGATTGTGGAGGTTAACGGTCGCTTCATTTATCGTCGGGATTTTGGGACCACTTTCATAAATGAGGGCGACCGCATAGAATTCATCCACCCATCTTTTGGCGGCTGAGCGTTCTCAACCCAATAACCGTTAGCGAAAACAAACCATACCTGGAAAAATTGATTTCAATTTGTTTTTCCATGGGGACCTGGCCTCGAATCAAGCCTTTGGGCTTGTGTCCGGCTTCGGAGCCAACATCCCGAACATCCCTAGAAAATCAGACCCACCGCTCCTGTGACACCATCCAGGCTTGTTTTGTCAATGTTCGCCGGATAACTCCTGTCCAGGACGATCCATCTCCAACCAGCCTCCAGATATCCGTAGCGTCCGTAATTCATCGGAATGTATACTCTTCCAACAGCCTGTCCATCCCAACCCAGGTAATCATCCAGGAACTGGACCGACCATTTACACTCCGCGCTTACAGTCGCCTGGCCAATGTCTCGAATGACACGCTCTATGCTAGCTCCGGCATAGGCCAGGTTTAGCTGTTTTGATCGGCTACGGGTCGAATTGACGTTGATGTTACTAATTGTCAGGTTGTCATCGTAAAGGGCGTAACCCGCAAACACACTCGAGACCGCATGCTTCTGGTGAAACCAGTCGTATACCAAATCCCAGCGGTATATGTATCGGTCCCATTTGGTTAATGTGGGGAGTCCAGCGGCGTAGGCATAGTAGCCCCAGTAGAAACCGTTCATGGGAGTTGTGTTGTCTCTATAGTTGATCGGCATGAACGAGAAATGAATGCCCCAGTTTGGCCGAATCTGGCAACGGGCCTCATACTCACCGATGTATTGATACCGACTCAGATCCAGATCACGATTGAGATCAAGCTCTGTTCCAGGGATTCCTCCGGGTTGTGTTCCCCATAGCTGAGTGCTGGCATTCATCTTCGCATACCAAAGACGCGCGCTTAGCTGGAACTGCTTGCAGCCTGGATGAGGAAGTATCGCAGAATTGTCGCAGCCACCTAATCCCAGTCCTGATTGCGAAAACATGCCGAACACAGGTGGCAGGATCGACTGCTGATAGGGTTGTTGAGGCGAGGCTACGCCCGGTGGACAGCCTTGAGGTCCACAAACCGGCGCTTGAGCCGGCACACTGTACACTGACGGACTTGAAGATACCCCACCCGAATAGTTTCGGGTCGAATATGTTGATCCTCGCGATGATGTCCCAGGCGATGATTGTGTGACTCCAGGAAACTGCTGCCGTGTCACCGGGCGCGACTGTATCGTCGGCTCCGCTGAAAGAGCATCCCCCTGCAGTCCGGGCACAGACACATCTGGACCGGTATAACCCCACCCAGCTCCGACCGGGGCTATAGCTACAAATATCGCTAGACAAACCAATACCTTCAAGGGCTTTATTGTAAACATACCCTCCCTCCTTCACTGAATGTCCTGGATTGTGTTAATTATTCAAACCGAAGATTATGTCAAGTAAAATATTAGACCTGATTAAAATTTAATTAATACTGATTTAAATAGCTTGTGGTTCATTATGTGTTTTATTATGAGGTAGAAATTTGTAACTAGTTGAAACAAGGCTATTTATTTATCAGCTTATTATATTGCAATAAAACCGGTTATAAAACGCTATTACTTTTAATTTAAATGCGATTTAGTGGCTATTTAAAACGCTTCCTACCTTTATGCGTAGTGGTAGGTTTAGAGGTTTATTTTTTAATATTATTAACAAATGATCTTATTCGTTTTGTGGGTTCAAAGATGAAGCGGATAATTTTTTCGTTCACGGTTCCATTTTAGGAACCGGCTCAATTTCTTCCAGATGTGCTTTATGTTATTGTATCTATTTCTGCTCGTTATAAAGAAAAAACTCGGTCCTGCCAGACTTATCGGGAATACAGATGGATGACAAACAGACTGGCCCAACCAGGCATAAAGCGTTGTTTCTGGATCGTGACGGTGTGATCAACAGGAAGCTTCCTGAGGATCAGTATGTAAGAAACCACTCGGAATTCGAATTACTCCCAGGGGTACGCGCGGCGATGTCCATTTTTTCCAGGCTGGGTTACCTTCTTGTAGTTGTGACTAACCAGAGGGGCATAGCCCGGGGTTTAATGGGCGAGGATGAACTTGATAGTGTTCATGAATACATGAGGCTGAGGTTATTGGAGCGTGGGGTTCAGCTTGATGGAATATATTATTGTCCTCACGACAGGGATGAAGGCTGTGAATGCCGCAAGCCCAGACCCGGAATGATTCTGGAAGCCGCAGGGGACATGGACATAGACATTGAACAATCTTACATGGTAGGAGATTCCGACTCAGATATTGCGGCCGCACAAAACGCCGGAGTACGCGCCGTGCGCATTTCGGCTGAAAATGATCCCAAGGCGCACCTGACATTCCAGAGCCTCATGGATTTTGCCCACTACCTCGAACAATCAGCGCGCAATACCGATATCGGTTTGCCCGGAGAAAATAATGAATGATGTAAAAAAACGCAAATCAGCAGCAAACCCGGACACAAAACTGACGAGGGAAGATTTTTTCTGTGTCGAATGCGGGCCGCATGTGCCTTGCTTCACGGAATGTTGTGGAAAACTACAGCTTTGCCTCACTCCTTACGACACCCTGAGA
>CALDNG010000308.1 GCA_937915285.1 uncultured Desulfomonile sp.
AAACATTAGCAAATAGTCTCAACATACTGTATAATATAACTGATAACAATTTTTTCGCATGTGATGGCTACCGCAAGGGTTATAGGTGGCTGGCACAAAATCAGGGCGTCCGGTAAAGAGCCAGTTTTGTGGTGTTTGGGCAAACGCTACCCAGTTGTCCTTACGGAGTGTCACGCCAATGGCGGTTGATTTTAAATAGTTCGAGAGAGTGTGGTTTGAAGATTAAATCCTCATATTTTCTGGTTATGTCATTCATCATGATCTTCATGGCCAGCTCTGCGCTCTGTGAACCTCCGCCTCCATTGATTGAAGACCCAGGCCCGTTGATCGAGGTCCAGCCGCAAATACTGATCGGCTACATGTTTCCGACACGCGCCAGCAATCTCACAATCAGCATCCCTGGGCACAGCTCGATTAGGAGGGTTGAGCAGTATTCAAAAATTGACGGCGTGTGGGCTGAGTTGGTCATACCGGTGAAGAGCGCTTATCCGATCGGCTTTACAGGGAGTTTCGGCTACCTCATTCCGGGTTCTTACCAGCCTCACGAGGTCTATCACCAAAAAGTGAATGGAATTGCCGAAAGGACCTGGAACACAAGCACAACCTACTTCAACCTTAGGCTTTCAATAGAATACAATTTCATCAATTCGTTTTACGGAATACTCGGTTTCCACTACGACTCTTTCATGGCCAACTTCCTTAACCCTGAAAAAATGGTTCCCAATGGTCTAAACTTCAATAGCAGTCAGATGGCCCACATAAATGTGACAGGCGGCTCCCCGTTCGGTGGAGTGATGTACGACAGGACTTTCGGGGCAGGCGCCAATGTGAAGGCTTACGCCATAGGCTACCCTGGACTGCCATGTGTCATCTCGTACCAGGAATCAGTAGACCCGGCGACTGACGATAAGCACTTCCTGAAATTCGACAGAGAGACAAGCTCAGGATACTTCTTTGAAGGATTTGCTCAGGTGACCGTACCTGTCTGGAGAGGATTATCCGGGGGGGCCTTTGCAAAATACGACGAATATTCTGCCAAGGTAGAAGGAACAGAAGTAAATTTCAAACGATCCTCTGATGCCAATTCGAGTACCAGTTCATCCTCGACCTCAGCAGACGTGACTTACCTCAGGAATACGTGGATATTCGGTGGGGTAATCACGATGTCTTTTTAAGATCCTACAGAACAAGCTACGTCGGACAGACAGGATTCACATTTCCGGTTTTTCAGGAGTCAAGGTCTCATCCTGGGCCGGATTTTTCGATTGTCTCCAAGCGGCTTATCACTTGGTGTCAGTGTGATTGGTCTCGAATGCCGGTTCCGCAGCCGTATGAGCGCTGGCCAATGCGTTATTTCTGGCAGTTTGCTGGACTTTCCACCCCCAGATCTTTCCGATGACTATGACACCAACCGCTCCAATAGCCTCCATTAGATAACCGAACATTGCGCTATCAGGCATCATCGGGGCCATAACGCTATCGGTTATGACCATCTCGGCCCCGACCTTTCCAAGAAGCGCTGCGCCTACGGTTATGATTATCGGATATTTATCCATAAGCATCGACAGGAGGTTACTGGTGAAGATCATGATGGGGATGCTTGTAGTTAGCCCGAATATCAGCAAAAAGAGGTTTCCCTTGGACGCTGCGCCAACTCCGAGCATGTTGTCCAAAGACATGGTGATGTCTGCGATCACGATTATCTTAAGCGCCTGCCAGACCGTGTTGGCCTCCTTGTCGTCATCGTTTTCAGGGTTCACATCCACAAAGAGTTTTACGGCTAACCAGAGTATCAACAATCCGCCGACCAGTTTAAGGTAAGGGGTCTGGAGAAAACGGGCGACAAAGAATGTTAGTATTATTCTTAGAAGCACTGCGCCAGCGGCCCCGATCAGAATGCCCCGCTGGCGTTGAGCCCTTGGCAGCGACCTCACGGCCATAGCAATGACGACCGCATTGTCCCCGGACAGCACCACATTGATGAGGATAATGCTGAAAAGGCTTGAGAAGAATTCCCAATCCAGATTGATCGTCCCGAGCATTCCAAGATCCATGACTAAGAGGCCTTTCTTTCTCTAAGACTCTTTAATCTTATATTTGCCAGACGCCATCAAGCCGTTTCCCGAAGCATGCGCATGAATGACTTTGGCGGACAATCAACGCGCTGATGATCGCAAACATCCCGACCAGACCTTTCGATTTCTATTTGATGTCCAAACTCGCTGTTATTCAGTTAGGTGAACACTAATGTCTGGCTCAAAACGTTTATTTTCTATGGTTTGTACGACCTTTTATGAACAAAGTGATTGATTGTCGATCTGTTTGTAGTGTATATCTTGTAACGAATATATCAAGCTTTTTTTGTGGTCTCCATGACATTTGTTTACTGTTTTGGAGTAGTCTTGACGGGCATGCGTAGCGTTGGAGCAAGCTATTCACAAAAAATGTCATTGGTTCACTATAATGAACGCATACTCCTGGGCAGTACGTTCCGGGAGATTGTTGGATCTTGATAAGGTATGACACTTAAAAATGATTGTCAGCCCTGCCATTAGGCATTACATTGGTGATGGATTCCGGCTTGGCTGTTTTCAAATCATTAACAAAAAAATACGTTTTGACTGAGTGAGGGGCCGATGGCCATACTGACTATTTCCAGGCAGTTCGGAAGTGGGATAAGGGAAATCCGGCTCGAAATAGCCGCATCACTTAAATACGGTTATGTTGATAAACGCTGCTTGATGGAAGAAATAGGGGCAAGGGGGCCCAAATGGGAGAAGTGGGCGCGCGAATTTGATGAAAGCGCTCCTACGACATGGGAGAAGCATGACTGGTCTTTCAAGGTATTTGGGGCGCTTTTACAGAGTGTTATGCTGAGCCATTCCATAAACGACAATGTCATATTGGCGGGTAGGGGTTCCAATTTTCTGCTTGAGGGTATACCTCACGCATACAGGGTCCGCTTCGTAGCCCCAATGGAGGAGCGGGTAGAGCGTATCTCGGTA
>CALDNG010000309.1 GCA_937915285.1 uncultured Desulfomonile sp.
GAGGGAGAAAATGAGTCCATTTTCCGTGCACTCTCAGAGGCTCAGGAAGAATTTCGCACGTATTCCGCAAATTGCAGGTATTCCAAAACTTATCGAGATTCAGAGTCAGTCTTATGAACGATTTCTTCAGATGGACAAAGCTCCGGAAGAAAGAAAAGATACAGGTCTGGAGGCAGTATTCAGGTCCGTTTTTCCAATAAAGGATTTCACTGATACCGCCTCGCTCGAATTCATCAAGTATACTCTTGGGGAGGAAAAGTACACTGTGGAGGAGTGCCTCCAGAAGGGTGTCACATATTCTGTTCCCCTCAAGATTACGGTTCAACTGATAGTATGGGATGTAGACCCCGAAACAAATTCCCGAACCATACGAGACGTCAAGGAGCAGGAGGTCTTTTTCGGTGACATCCCGGTCATGACTAAAAACGGAACTTTCATTATCAACGGAACCGAGAGAGTCATCGTATCGCAGTTGCACCGTTCACCCGGTATTTTCTTTGACCACGATAAGGGAAAAACTCACGCTAGTGGAAAACTGCTTTATTCAGCCAGAATCATACCTCTTAGGGGATCCTGGATTGATTTTGAGTTCGATCTGAAGGACAGGCTCTATGTGAGGATCGACAGACGCCGCAAGCTACCGGTGACGGTCCTACTCAAAGCCTTGGGCCAGTCCAGTGAACGGATCCTGAACTATTTTTATAATAAACAGACCATCATGATCACCAAAGAGGGTCTGAAGCGCAAAGTTGATCTTAAACTGCTTGTAGGCACTCAGGCTCCCACGGATATATGTGTCAAGGACAGTGAAGACGTACTTGTTAAAAAGAACAAGAAGATCACCCGCGCAGCTTTGAAACGTCTCGGCGAACGTCAGATTGAGCCATTATTTATGGAGAGGGATGAGCTGGTCGGTAAGGTCATATCGTCCGACATTATCGCCGAAGACACCGGAGAAGTGCTGGCTTCCTGTAACAAGGAAATTGCTCCGGATGAAGTTGACGGATTCATTGAGACCCTAAAAGCCCACAATATAAATAGCTTTGAAGCTCTCTTCATTGAGGAGAGAATAGCCTCGTCGTCCTTGAGGGATACCCTTCTTGAGGACAAGATCGATGATCGTCCCAACAAGTGGATAGAGGACTACCGCAAACAATTCACAGAAGACGAGACTGCAAATGAAACCCTGAATGCCCAACTTGAAATTTATAGGAGACTCAGGCCTTCAAACCCGCCAACAGGTGAGATCGCCAAGAATTTCTTCAACAATCTGTTTTTCAAGATTGAATACTACGATCTCTCACGGGTAGGCCGCCTGAAGCTGAATCGCAAATTGGGAATCACTGAGGCTGACGCGCCGCTTCACCTTAGAATACTGCGGCCCGAAGACATCATGCTGGCAGTGAAATACCTTCTGGAACTCAAAGAAGGAAAACCCAATCACGACATCGATGATATCGATAACATGGGTAACCGGAGGGTCAGGTCAGTCGGAGAGTTGCTGGAAAACCAGTATCGTATAGGCCTGGTTAGAATGGAAAGGGCCATTAAAGAGAGAATGAGCCTGCAGGACGTCGAAACCCTCATGCCTCATGACCTCGTCAATTCAAAGCCCGTCACTGCAGTGGTGAAAGAGTTCTTCGGCTCTTCACAGTTATCGCAGTTCATGGACCAGACCAATCCTCTGAGTGAAATTACCCACAAGAGGAGGCTTTCTGCGTTGGGGCCGGGAGGCTTGACAAGGGAGCGGGCCGGCTTTGAAGTGCGTGACGTTCATCCCACCCATTATGGCCGAATCTGTCCCATTGAAACGCCCGAAGGTCCGAATATCGGACTGATCGTCTCTTTGTCGACTTATGCAAGAGTCAACGAGTTCGGTTTCATCGAAACGCCATACAGACCCGTTGACGACAGCATAGTGGGCAAGGAAATAAAATTCCTCACAGCGCTGGACGAAGAACACTATGTGAAGGTTCAGGCTGATGCTGAAATGGACGAGAACGGTAGACTTACCGAAGACCTGGTTTCCGTGCGCAAAAGAGACGGCGAATTTGCCATGACGGACAGTTCTGAGGCCAACTACATGGACGTTTCCCCTAACCAGCTTGTTTCTGTGGCCGCTTCCCTTATCCCATTCCTGGAAAACGACGACGCCAACCGCGCCCTGATGGGCTCCAACATGCAGCGTCAGGCCGTGCCGCTTCTCACGACTCAGGCTCCGTTGGTTGGAACGGGTATGGAACAGGTAGTGGCGATTGACTCTGGTGTTACAGTCTTGGCAAAAAGAGATGGTGTTGTTGACTCTGTTGACGCCACCAGAATAGTTATTAAGGCCACTGAATTTGCCGAGGGAGACCTTGACCCGGGAGTAGACATATACAACCTGATCAAATATCAGCGCTCAAACCAGAATACATGCATCAATCAGCGTCCAATTGTTAAAAAGGGAGACCGCGTCGCGGCAGGCCAGGTCATAGCGGACGGTCCTGCCACGGATAAAGGTGAACTGGCCTTAGGACGTAATGTTTTAGTCGCATTCATGGCCTGGGGCGGATACAACTACGAAGACTCAATCCTGGTCAGTGAAAAGATAGTCAAACAGGACATCTTTACCTCAATTCACATTGAAGAATTTGAGGTTATGGCCCGTGACACTAAACTGGGGAAAGAAGAAATCACCAGAGACATACCGAACGTCGGGGAAGAGGGACTTCGCAACCTCGATGAGGCCGGTATCATCCGAATTGGGGCAGAGGTTAAACCTTGTGACATTCTGGTGGGGAAAATTACACCAAAGGGAGA
>CALDNG010000310.1 GCA_937915285.1 uncultured Desulfomonile sp.
AGTATGTTCTGGCTCGGTTGAGGAGATTTTCAGCCGCCCCGAAATGACTACACGAGAAAAGCTTTTGAAGCTGGGTTTTGGACCGGGCATCATTCAGAACTTTTTTAGGCCGTTTTTAACAGGGGTTTACTTTGATCCTGATCTTGAAGTGTCAAGCCGCATGTTCGAATTCGGGTTCAGGATGTTTTTCTCCGGTGACACATCCCTCCCCGAAAAAGGCATGGGCGCAATTACGAAACAGATAGCCTCAAGACTACCCGTCGATTCAATACTTTTAAACTCAAGAGTCTCATCAATAGAGGGCAGGAAGGTCATCCTCGAATCTGGAGACGCAGTGGATTGCAGTGCGATCGTGGTTGCGACAGAAGAGCCTGAAACGGCGAGGCTTGTCGGTGGGCCCTCCCCCAAGGGTTTCCGGAGTTCAACGTGTCTGCATTACGCAGCTGAACGTCCTCCTGTTGAACATCCCATCCTGGTCATGAACGGATCATCCAAGGGAGTGGTCAACAATCTTATTGTGCCTACTAATCTGCATCCATCCTATGCCCCAAAAGGTAAGTCACTCATCACGGTAAACGTCACAGGAAACCCGGAAGTCAGCGATGAGCGCCTGGAGTCTTCGGTTAGGGGTGGACTCAGGGAATTTTTTGGCCCCATGGTCAGGGACTGGAAAATTCTTAAAATAGACAGGATCAGGTATTCTCTACCCCTTCAGACGATACCCACACCTAACAGGCCTTGGGAATCCATCAAGGTAAAGGATGGCTTGTTCTGTTGTGGAGAGTATCTTAGCGTGGACTCCATGCAATGGGCGATGGCGTCCGGAAGAAACGCCGGTGAATCGGTTGCAAAATTTTTGGAATAAACCGGCGAAACGCCGACTTTAGTCATGACCAGCGGGTAATCTATGCCACTAATCGACATGCATGTTCACGCTGCTCCAGCAAGACTCTGGAACCCTTGGGTAAACGAATATTTCGAGATATCAAACCCGGAATTCCTGCGACGCTTTTACGATGTTCTCACCCCTCAGGAATTCAATGACTACCTAATATCACAGGAAGTCGATCATGCTATCTGCCTTGCAGAGTATGCGCCAAAGGCTACCGGAGTAGTAACCAACCAGTTCGTGTCGGATTTTTGTAGTGACTTTGAAAGGTTGATACCGTTCGGATCAATCTGTATGTATGAAGGGCCTGCCCCTGAGGTTCAGGTTGAGCACTGTGTCAGGACTCTAGGTTGTAGGGGATTGAAACTTTTACCATCATACCAGCATTTTTACCCCGATGACCCCAGACTGATGCCTGCCTACGAGACAGCGCAATCCCTGAAAATTCCAATCATGTTCCATACAGGAACATCCATTTTCAAGGGTACCAGGATTAAATACGCTGATCCACTGATGCTTGACGAGATTGCAGACGATTTTCCGGATCTGACAATCATAATGTGTCATGGCGGTCGCCCATTCTGGTATTCCAAGGCAGAATGGATGCTGCGAAGACACAGGAATGTTTACATAGATCTGGCTGGAGTCCCGTTGAGAAAGATTCCTCAGGTCTTCCCACACATAGAACAGTTGGCCCACAAGTTCGTGTTCGGAACAGACTGGCCCACTTTTCCTTCGATAGCTAAACTTGCAGACATCGTCCGAGGACTGAATTTGTCTGAAGAAGTTAAGGAGGGCATTCTCTGGAAGAACGCAGCCAGAATACTGGGACTACAGTTCTAGTCCTGAAAGCTCGCCACTTCTGGTTTCAGGCTTACAGCCCCCTTATCTAAGGCCCAGTTTTTTGTCAGATTCGCTGAAAGCCTTCGTTATGGCCTCCATTCGCTTGCGGTTTACACCCAGATCGTAGTACCCAATTCTTGAGGCCGATCTGAAATGGATCAATTTTTTCGAATCGTCAAACTCAAATTCCACATCATCAACAAATCGAAAGATTGCTGAAGTAAAAGTGGTCACGATTCGCCCGGGAGAGCTTTCGATTATTTGCGATCCTTTCATTGACGAAATGATTGACAGCAACATGACCTGAGCATCCTGAGCAGAACCTCTGAAACTTATCGGCGTCATTTTGTTGCGCTCGATTGAAGTTGTGGTTGAGACACAATTCGGCCTGTCCGGACATTCCTTCATCAATAATTCTCCTTGGGCCATTGCGGCGCCTCCATTGAGTAATACGTATAGGCAAATTAAAACCCAAACAATAATCAGGGCGCTAAATCGCCAAGTTACCATGAGCGAATTCCAAGACTTCCCTCTAATTTTCACTTGATTGCCCCTATTAGCATTAAACCGGACCAGACACACAAAATACCATGATGTTTTCCGCCGGTCTGAATCAAGGCGTCGGGCCGGATTTGGTTTCCATGTTTTCCAGAAAAACAGTTCGAGTAGGAAAAGCGAATTCAATTCCTTCTTTTTCAAATTCCCTAAGGATGCTGAGGCACTTATCTTGACGCCAGGCCTGAAATTCCCACCAGATGACCGGCATGTACCAACAGGAAATTGCTATGTTGAGACTGGAGTTTTCAAAACCGTCAAAAAAAACGCGGGGCGGCTGTTCCGGGTCCATGTGCTCCTCATCATGGAGGATCTCAGATATGATTAGTACTGCCCGGGCAACCTTGTCCGGAGGGGTGTCATATCTGATGCCGATGTTTGTTCGCCACACAATAGTCTGTCGACGTCCGAGGTTCTCAACCCCAAAGTTGATTGCCTTTTCATTCGGAATAGAGACCAGGGCCCCGTTCAAAGTTCTGATTAAAGTGCTCCTGAATCCGATAGACTCAACTATTCCTTCATGTTTGTCCAACTTGATGTGATCCCCTACTTGAAACGGATGATCAAACACTATGGTGAGGGTTCCAAAGAAATTGGAAATTGAGTCTTTGGCTGCCAGGGCTACGGCCAGACCACCAAGCCCAAGCGAGGCCAGGATCGGACCAAGCTCCAGACCTGTCAGATTCTGGACCAGGAAAATGGCTCCAAGCGTAACGACCAATATCCTCAAAGACCGCCCGACAATAGCAACAAGCAGATCGTCAACACCCTTTTCTGTCGAAAACCTGTTTATGATAGGCCTCTCCAATGCTTGCAGGAGCCTGTACAATAACCAGAGAATCGCAACTGTGCCAAGCAGGTCTGTCATTCCCCCGGCCACGGTCCTGACCGGGGTTCGTAAAGGCAGCCTGTCAAAGTGTTCGAAGAGAGGAGAAATTGCGGCATAAATACCGTAAACCAATATGAACAGAGTCAGAGGTTCCCTGGCGGCTTCCAAAAAGAGAGTTTTCCATTCTCTGTCCGTTTCCCGGTTCTTTGCGTGGCGCAATCTTCTGTTTATCAACCACCGGATGGTTCTCTCCATCAGAGCTATCAAGGCCAGCGCCAGGCACACAGCCAGGAGTTTGAACCAAGTCATTCCAAGGAAAGCCTCGGTCCAAACCCAACTGCCCCATTTGAGACCGAGCCTGAATTCAATCTCATCAACTTTCTTGCCAACCTTTTGGGCGGCTTTGTCTATTTTTTCCGTTTCCAGTGGGGTAAGTTTTTCCCCCGGAAGGGGCAATATGGCTGTTGGCTCCGAACCTTTGGCAGGAGTTACACCTGATTCCGCCTTTCCCTCAACCTGTACCTTGACCTCCGGGGTGTCCTTCCCCTCTCCTTTTTTGACCTCCACTGTAACTTTTGGAGCTGCCGGGGCCTCTTTTTGAGGAGCACTTTTAGGGAGCTGCTCTGTTGCAGATGAAGACTGCTGGGCGAACAATCCTTGAGGCATCGACAAAAAAACCAGGGTTGCGATACAAAAAATTAAATGGAATGGGCGAAAAGGCAGTTTATTCATGATAAGTAACTGTTAGATCTTCTAAAAGGTGCGCCCACAGCTACTATGCCAGATCAAAGCTAACATGGGACGCTATTGATTAAATCGTGAATGGTTTTCCTGACACGCTGTTCTCCATGTTTCATGGAACCACTCGAACGAAACGATCTTATCAAGCGCCAGGTCCATTTTCAACCGTGGAGCGATTTTAAACCTATTAATGCCTCATTAATCCGTAAAACTCAATTCAGCCCGGAGAAACAAAAAGAACTTTTGTGATCTTGAAAAATAGTTATGAAAATTTTGATCGAAGCCTTAGAATGATATCAGACAATTCGACCTTGAGCTTGATCACAATCTTTTTACACAACCATCTCTTCCCGGCTCGGCGCTTTTCGGCATGAGGGAATTCCCATGTTAGGAAATGGGCGGTCAGATGATTCGGGTAATTCTGGGACGGGGGTCCGTTCATCTAAACAGAATCCTGCATTCTCCATCGACAGGAACACCGCCTTTATAGACTATTACACAAAATTATGGCCTTACCGCTGGATCGAGAAAATACTTTCCAAAGCTCCAAGGATCCTTTCTGTAAGAATTAAATCGCTCTATTCTTTCAAGAACAGACTCCTCTTATCTACGCTTTTTGTGGTTTCAGGCGTTTTGATATTCATCGGGGCGGTACTGCAGATTTTTGTTTTTCCTGATGAGAGTCTCGATTCCAGGATGATACGTCATATCAAGGCTATACATTTTGTTTCCAGCATTGTGGTTATAGCGTTGGGTTGGATATTTATCGACCGTTTGTGCAAAATAATCTCCCTGCCACTTCAGGAATTGACTCATAAGGCCGATGCTGTAAGTCGTGAGAAGACACTTGAGAATCTTCTCGATTCCGGCGGATACGTGTCCACCCGGCCCGAGCATCATTTTGTTGAGAGTGAGCCGTTTTCGTCGAATGACGAAATCTATCGCCTCACCGCATCCTTTAATCGTATGTTGACCAGGCTGGAGAATTCTGAGGCCAGGATCAGGGATTCCGAATCACGTTACAGGTTTCTGTTCGACCATGGTCCGTCTCCCATTTTTGTAATTGACGACCGTAACTCAAGAATATTGGACATAAACGCCAGGGCTGTCGAGGAATATCAGTATTCGAGGGATGAACTTCTGGCCATGAGTTTTTTGGACCTAGCCGTGGAATCCGATCGCGAAGAAACCGGAAATACGCTCCTCAGATCGATCTTTTCCGAAGATGGGCTGCCACCTGTAATCCAGCATAAGAGAAAGGATGGCTCGATTTTCACGGTCAATTTTCAGGCAACCCACGGGACTTATCAAGGCAGGAAGGCCATTATAATGGCTGTTTGGGATGCTACTGAAAAGCTGGAAAAACAGGCTCGTCTCATTCATTCAAGCAAGATGTCCACCTTGGGAGAAATGGCTACAGGAATAGCTCATGAATTGAATCAGCCATTGTATATCATAAGGCTGGGCTGTGATTTCATTCAAAAGAAACTCAAGTCCGGCAAGAGCCTGTCACACGAAGAACTCAACAAAATTTTCACTGAACTGAAAAACAGTGTGGACAGATCTACCAGAATAATCAATCACCTCAGGGAATTTGGCAGAAAATCGGATGAAACCATGACCCGGGTGGACATTAACCGGGCCATCACAAATTCTGTAAGTCTACTTGAAAAACAGCTTGAATCCAGATCCATCATCTGCGAGTTGGATCTTGCAACACCGCTTCCTGCGATCATGGGGAACTCTAACAGGCTGGAACAGGTCTTCATAAACCTTCTGATTAACGCCAGAGATGCTATTGTGTCCCGGGACGATTCCTGTAGAACTTTACCTCATGATGGTGAAACCGATTTTATCAGGATCCAGAGTGGTTGTGACGGCAAGAATGTTGTTGTAGAATTTATAGATTCCGGTCCAGGGGTTCCGGACCACATCAAGGCAAAAATCTTTGAGCCATTTTTCACTACCAAAAGGTCTGGAGAAGGAACGGGCCTGGGGCTTGCCATAAGTTACCAGATCGTGAGGGATCACAAGGGATCAATAGAGGTTTCCAACAATGAACAGGGCGGAGCGAGATTTAGATTGACTTTTCCTGGGCTGGAATTTGGAGATTTTGCATGACAAAACTACTGCTGGTCGATGATGAAGCCGGTATTCGCCAGTTGTTGCGGATGACCCTGGAAATGGATGGTTACGAAGTTGTCGAGGCGGTTGACGGATTGGAAGCACTCCAGGTGTTTGAAAAAGAATCGCCTGAACTGGCTTTGTTAGACGTCAGACTCCCCGGGTTGAGCGGCATAGAAGTGCTCGAACGACTTCGAAAGATGAATCCGGATGTCGAAGTAATCATGATAACCGGCCACGGAGACATGGAAATGGCCATTGAATGCCTCCGGCGTGAAGCGTCAAACTTTCTCATAAAACCGGTTAGTGAGGAACTGCTATCCCTGTCTATCAAAAGGTCCCTGGAAAAGCTCAATTTGAAAAAGAAGCTCAGGCAATACACTCACAACCTGGAAACTCTGGTCAGGGAAGCGAATATTGAACTGGAAAGAGCTTATACATTCCGCGAGAACATCATCGAAAACTGCCCGGATGCCCTGATTTGTATTCGCAAGGGTGGTGAAATAATTCTCTTCAATACTGCCGCTGAAAGGCTGCTGGGATACCCCAAAAGGGATGTGATCGGCAAAATGAATATTGTAGATCTATATCCTCCTGGTGTGGCTAGGCAAATAATGAAGTATTTGAGATCAGACGACTTCGGTGGTAAAGGGCTCCTGCAGAAAAGGGAAGTAGAGATACTGCATAAAACAGGAGATCCGATCCCAGTCTACATTTCTGCGGCGCTGTTGTATGAAGGGGGTCAGGAAACCGGCTCGGTAGGTATTTTTACGGACCTTACCGAAAGAAAGAAGATGGAAAAGCAGTTACTGAGATCCACAAAATTTTCCTCACTTGGAAAACTTGCCGGTGGAATAGCGCATGAGATCGATCAACCTCTCACATCTATACTGAACTGCGCTGACCGACTACTTCGGAAGTTTGCCGGGGATTCAGGAGTAACCAGGGAAATTGAACTGATTTCGCTGGAGACAAACAAGGTTAAGAGCATTGTCAAAAATGTTCAGGATTTTTCAAGGGAGAACCCTCCTTCCAAAGCGCCAGTCAGGGTGCTGGAAATTGTCGAGAGGGCGCTGGAAATCATGACACCGCAGACAAGATTTTCGGGGATAGATTTTTCCAGAGATTTCAGGCCGGATCTTCCGGAGGTTTCGGTGGACGCCAATCAAATTCAGCAGGTCGTTATGAACATTGTGATAAATGCCGCTGAAGCCATGAAAGGAAAGGGCAAGCTCGAGATTAGGGCGAAATACAATGAGCCTTACGTGGAACTTGAATTTGCAGATACCGGACCAGGTATGTCAGAAGAGACCCTGGAAAACATCTTTGATCCTTTTTTTACAACCAAACAATCCCCCGAGGGATGCGGGATGGGCCTGGGATTAGCCATAAGCTATGCGATTGTAAAGAATCACGGTGGCGACATGGTGGTAAGCTCTACTTACGGAAAAGGATCCTCTTTCACGGTTAAACTGCCTGTAACCTCGGAACGGAGTTAACCGACATCTTTGAAGTTATTGCTAAAAAGGTCCTTTTACGGAAGGTAAACATGAAAGTCAGTGTTAAAATGGTCTGTTCCGATTCTGTCATCCTTGAAGGTGTGATGGAATATCCGGAAGAAATAAAGGGGGCCCTGACATCGTGTCTGATTTGTCACCCCCACCCTCTTTATGGAGGGGAAATGGGCAACAATGTCGTTATGGCTTTGTCTCGTTCCATGATTGAAGCCGGGATAGCTACTTTGAGATTCAATTTTCGTGGAGTCGGAAAAAGCGCCGGTTCTTATGGGGAAGGCGTGTCCGAAATGCTTGATGTCGCTTCAGGGTTGGATTTTCTAGGTTCTGATAATAAACTGGATCCTTCCAGAGTGCTTTTGGCCGGTTATTCTTTCGGTAGTTGGGTCGCAATGAAAACAGCCGTCAATGACCATAGACCGTCAAGGCTCATCATGATTTCGCCACCGGTTGACATGTACGATTTTGGCTTCCTCAGTTCTGAAGAACGTCCAAAATTCATGATAGCCGGAGACGGTGATTTTGTTTGTTCCGTCAAAGGTTTCAATCAGTTATCAGAGATAGCCGCTGACCCCAAAATGTGCGTAATGCTTAAAGGTCACGATCACTTTCACCGGGGTTCTGAGGATACCATCAACAGAAATGTTAGGGAATTCCTGGCAAGATACCCTCTTTAGCTTTCTTTATTAATTCACAGACTGTTTGTGAAACATTATGCGCTATTGGGCATTATCTTGATTGAGACAGTCATCTAAATTACGGATTTCGGCATGGTTGACAACTGCTTCAGATCCAGGCAAATTTTAAGGTCGTTTTTATAAACTCCAGAGGTGTCCTTTATGGGATTTTTCTCAAGATCAACATCCATGATGCGATACAAGACAAAAGGAGAAGTGTCGGGCTCCTTTTGGGAAGCAGTGGATTCAGGGGTAAGATCGGGATCGTTTTCTGAGGTTGATAGTCCGGGAGAACTCGTCGGGTTGGGATGGACCTCAATTGAGGATTTCTCGGAATATGATTTCTCGGGGGCCTCTTACCTTTACGGCAATTATGTTGCGCTTTCTCTTAGAGTTGACACGGTGCGGGTCCCTCCGAGAATTTTGGAAATTCAGGTAAAAAAGGAGACCCGGAAACTCTTAAAAGAAACAGGCCAACGCAGGTTGTCATCGAACCAGCGCAAGGAATTGAAGGAAAACGTGAAGGAAGCGTTGAAAAAACAGGTTCTTCCCTCCATTCAGGTTTTTGACTTCGTCTGGGATACATCAAAATCCATCGTCTATTTTACCAGCCATTCCATAAAGGCTCGTGAAAGATTCGAAGATCATTTCAAGAAAAGTTTCGGTTTAAGTCTCATACCGTTAATTGCGTATTTAAGGGCTGAAGAAATTCTTGCCGGCTCTATTGATAAATCCAGTCTTGAAAGAATCAAGGCTAGTGACTTCACTCCACGTCAAGGCAAAACGCATTCTGACTGAGGACAATACATGGACTTTTTGGATATACTTCGTGAGAAGGCTTTTTTGGGTAGGGAGTTTCTTACATGGCTCTGGTTCAAGTCTGATCAGACAGGTGGAGTCATCGAAATCCCCTCCAGGAAAGCCATGCAGGTCGTCTTTCTCGATCGCATGACTCTGGATCTGACAGATGTGGAAACCCCTCAGACTGTCTCTTTAAAGGGTGAGTATTCTGAGTTACGTGAGGGACTTGCGGCATTGAGAGAGGGCAAAAAGATAGAAGAAGCCAGGATCTCGTTCAAGGCCGACGAAAACGAGTTTACGGTTGTACTCAAGGGGACCTGGTTTTCATATGGGTCTTTCAAGACTCCACCAATACTGCCACCGGATGAGAGGGATTCAGATATGGAAGCAGAGGGAAATTTCCTTGAAAAAATTTCCCTGGTCGAAGAAGGAATGGGCATAATAGACGATTTATTCGAATACTTTGTTAAATTGAGAGTCTCTGAAGCATGGGAACTTGTTGAAGTCCCGGCCATTAGGAAATGGGCTGCGGAGTGATGGTTCCACATTCAGAATTACGCCCTGTCCTTGTTGGATATGCCCAAACCTGACACGCTCGGACAGGGACTTCCAAAACTTACCTGGCAGATTAGCGTGATTTTTTTTGACCAGAAGTTATTTCGGAATTGACAAGTGGAGGTTTTTTGGTCACAATAGAGGGATAGGTATTGCTGAGATACCGTCCTAAACATATTGATCCCCGATAGCTCAATCGGCAGAGCGGATGGCTGTTAACCATTAGGTTGTAGGTTCGAGTCCTACTCGGGGAGCCACCACACCCCAGCACAAATCTACTTTCATTTTCCCATCCCTTTACAGACTTTTAACCAATCGAAGAAACGCACAGATGCGTTGCGTTCAGTTAGCCGTTCATTTGTCGGCAGCGCAGTGCGCAAAGTCCTGCCTGCTGTTAAACTTTTTTTTTGATTTGACTCAATTTAGCAGTACTAAAAGGCTTGCCAAGGGTCTCTTAATACGGTATAGTATCTACATTAAAGGCTGAGACAGAATTCTACGAACTGTTTTTATTTAGTAATGGCTCCCATTGACGCTTTTTTGTTGGGGGGCATTTTGAAGTGGGGCTTTTTATTCTGTCTGAGTGGCTCCGGTTTTTGAATTGTGTGAAAAGGTCGAATTGTGGTGGAAACCTCGCGCCAAATTTATTGGCAACAAAATGGTTATGATGTTGTTTCATTGCCTTGACAGGCACATTTACAGGAAAGGGGGTTAATTTTTAGTGAGAAGATTTACAACAAGCTTGATTTTCTTCATGCTGGTCGCTTTTGTGGCTTCAGGTCAGCAGGCGTTTTCTGCTGATCCGAAGACCAAGGGTGGCGTCAAGGAAGCGGTTGACGAATGCGTTGAACCAGCGGCCGGCCCTATCGCTAACAAGGGCGCCGATGGACCAAACAAGGCTGTTTCAACTGAGACGCCGGCCAGTCCGGTATTGGCCAAAGTAGGGGGTCCGGCGCCCAATTTTGAAGCGCCAGGCTACGTCAACGGCGGTTTCAAAAACATCAAACTTTCAGATTACAAGGGCAAGTGGGTGGTCCTGTGCTTCTACCCTGGTGATTTCACCTTTGTTTGACCGACAGAAATAGCGTCAGTTGGCGCAAGATACGACGAAATATCAAAGTTGAACACACAGGTTCTGGCCATGAGCGTTGACAGCCGTTTCTCCCACAAGATTTGGGATGAGACTGAGCTTTCGAAGATGATTCCCAAGGGTTTACCTTTCCCACTACTTAGCGATGCCGGCGGCAATGTCGGCAGAATGTATGGTGTGTATGACAGCAAGAGCGGTGTAGATATTCGTGGTCGTTTCATCATAGATCCAGATGGAGTGATTCAGGCCATGGAAATATTGTCGCCTCCGGTGGGCAGGAATGTTTCGGAACTCATCCGGCAGCTTCAGGCTTACCAGCATGTCAAGGCTACTGGTGAAGTATGCCCTGCAGGCTGGACCCCTGGCGCGCCGACTCTCAAACCTAGACCGGAACTCGTTGGAAACGTCTGGAAGGAATGGAAGGTAAAGGAAAAATAAATTCTATTTTCACGGAGTCCCGCATCGGATAAAACCCGATCGGTGAACTGGACTATAGGGTTCACCAAAAAGACCCTATCCGGAAAACCTCCAAAATTTCAGTCAAGGCGCTCGCGGGGCGCCTTTTCTATTTTTTTTATTCCAGATTGAGTTTAGGATAAACCTCATTTCAACAGTGAGAGGCTTAAATGGCTCAGAAATTTGCAAGTCTGGAAAATATAAGGTTTCTTCTTCATGAGGTTTTCAAGGTTGAGAGGCTGACTGAGTTTCCATATTTCTCTGAACATTCGCGCGAAACATTCGACCTGGTAATACAGACAGCATCGAGGATTGCATCGGAGTTACTTCACCCGTGTTTCTCAGACATGGACAAGAATCCGCCTGTTTATAAAAATTCAGAAGTAATCGTTCACCCGTTGGTGAGATCATTCATGGCAGAATGTGGCGAGGGTGGCTGGATAGCGGCTAACTCCACCTTTGACGCTGGTGGACAGCAACTTCCTTTCAGTGTGACTACGGCCTGTTATTTCCTTTTCGCTTCGGCCAATTATTCGGCTTCGGTTTATCCTCTGCTGACAACCGGAGCAGCCCATCTAATCGAATCATTCGGGTCAGTTGATCTTAAGGACACATTTATTCCCAGAATGTATTCCGGGGACTGGCAGGGAACAATGGCATTAACCGAGCCTCAGGCTGGTAGTTCACTTGCTGACATTACCACCAAGGCCGTTCCACTTGAAGCCGGCGTTTACAGAATAAAGGGTCAGAAAATATTCATTTCGGCAGGCGAACACAATGGCGCTGACAACATTGTGCATTTACTTCTTGCCAGAATCGAGAATGCTCCAGCAGGGATAAGGGGAATATCACTTTTCGTTGTCCCGAAATCCAGACCAGACAGCTTGGGAAACCTTGTTAGCAACGATGTCGTATGTTCGGGGGTCTATCACAAGCTTGGTTACAAAGGCGCTCCGATCACACATCTGATTTTTGGTGATAATGATGACTGCCAAGGATACCTGGTTGGAGAGGCCAACAAGGGCCTGAGTTACATGTTCCAGATGATGAATGAAGCGAGGCTTGAGGTAGGAACGGGAGCAGCGGCTATCGCTTCAGCCGCCTATCACGCATCTCTCGAATACGCCAACCAGCGCTGTCAGGGACGCGACGTTTCAAGCAAGGACCCGTCTGGCCCACCTGTAAGGATAATAGATCACGCCGATGTAAAAAGAATGCTTCTGTTCCAGAAATCCATGGTTGAAGGATCTTTGGGACTGATAATCCAGTGCTCGCTATATAACGACATGAAGCATTCGGAATCGGAAGACGACAGAAAAAAGGCGGAATTATTACTTGACCTTTTGACACCTGTTGCCAAAACTTTCCCATCAGAGATGGGCATTCTGTCAGTTAGTTCAGGACTTCAGATACTCGGAGGTTATGGTTACTGCGACGAATTTCCTTTGGAACAGCTCTATCGCGACGCCAGGATTCATCCTATTCATGAAGGCACAACAGGCATTCAGGGACTGGACCTTCTGGGCAGGAAGGTTCTTCAGAACAACGGAGCCGCAGTCAAGCTGTTCATAAAGGAAGTTTATCTGGCCGTGGAAAAGGCGTCGGCTTTCGAGGAGTTAATCCCCTATTGCGAGAAAATGAAAAAATTGATGGACAAGTTTCAGGAAGTCACCATGAAACTTGCGGGCCAGGCCATGACCGGCGCAATCAAACTCTTCCTGGCAGATGCGACCTTGTATCTGGAATTTTTTGGGCTGATAGCGGTTAGCTGGCAGTGGTTGATACAGGGAACACTGGCCTGTCATGCCCTGGAATTAGGAACAGGAGAACTTCCCCAAGCCTTTTATAGATCCAAGGTTCACACCATGAAATATTTCTTCCACTACGAAGCCCCTAAAATCAGTGGCTTTTATGAACGTCTCACTGAAAACTTGGATATAACGGTTGATGTTTCGGAGGATTTATTCATGTAATCTGAAAATTTTTGGTTCAATTATGTTCCGATATGACTATATACTGTCAAAATGTCTTTCAAACGAGTTCAAGCTTGTTTGACCAGTCTGGTAAGGCATTTTCAATCCCGAACTCCTCCCGACAGGTGGCTATAAAGTATGTCCGGATTTGTCGTAGCAGTTGGAAAATATGAAAAACCGGTTGAGTCCGTTCGCAGCATCATTGAGGCCTGCAATGGTTTGAGCGGTTTGAAATCATCAGACAGAGTTTTCATTAAGCCGAATATTGTTTTTTGGAGTAAGGCCGTTTCCTTCCCAAAATTTGGAGTCATAACAACATCTCGTGTAGTGGAAGACATTGTCATGATTCTTTCACAGATGGGTGTTACCGACATCACCATAGGTGAAGGCACGGTAGTTTTTGACCCTAAGGACCGTGAAACACAATCGGACGCGTTCCAGAAACTGGGTTACGGTAAATTGAGGGACAAATTCGGGGTTAAACTGTTAAACGTTTTCGATGGGTCTTTTGAAAAAACTGAGATATCGGAAGGAATAACCCTCAATTTCTCATCCGAGATGATGCGCAGCGATTTCGTAATCAACCTTCCTGTTCTCAAGACTCACGCCCAGACCGTTGTCAGCCTTGGGATAAAAAACATCAAAGGAACGATAGACATAAATTCCCGAAAGAAATGCCACAATGCTGATGCAAGAACGGACCTCAATTTCATGGTTTCTAGGTTAGCGGACAACATTCCTCCCGGCTTAACCTTGATAGATGGAATTTATACCAATGAGAGAGGCCCGGGATTTGATGGAAAAGCGCACAGAAGCGACATACTGATTGCTTCGAATGATGTTCTTTCCGCTGATCTGGTAGGAGCAAAAGTACTGGGGTATTCCGGGGAAATAATCCCACATCTGGTTCATGCAGCCTCAAAAAGGGGACGACCAACAGACATGTCTGATATATCGGTTGTGGGGGATGATCCGCAATCCTTGGCGAAATTTCACGAATACACTTTTCCATACAATGAGGACAACTCACTGCCCCTACCTATGAAAAAAATGGGGATATCCGGCATTTCCTATCCCAAGTATGATCTGAGTCTATGCACTTACTGTTCACTGCTCACCGGCGCAGTTTTGTCCTCTATTGCTATGGCCTGGAAAGGCAAAGAATGGGATGACGTGGAGATTCTTACCGGAAAGATAATGAAACCAACTGCCGGGAAGAAAAGTGTATTGATAGGAAAATGTTTGTATGAAGCCAACAGGAACTATCCTGATAAAGATCAACTTACATTTATAAAGTCCTGTCCACCACAGCCCAAGGCCATTCTTGAGGCCCTGCGAAACCTCGGTGTGGATTTGCCTTCAGACCTGCTAATGAACCTGGAAATGGTTCCAGCAATGTTTATGAAGAAATATTCCGGTAAACCGGAATTTGATGAATCATTCTTCAAGATTGACTGATCATCCTTGACAGACATATTGGCTTGACTGAACAAAAGAGACCAGGTCTTTCATCATTCTGAAACTTTTGGATTTTTGAAAAAAAATTTTTGATGAAAGTGATTGACATAGATGTCAATGAAGGTAGGATTGGCTCAGGAACCTGTTTTCCTGATCCCCTGAATGTTGTTCTCTGAAAATGCCTGAATTGAGGCATTTTACCCAAGACTAAGTCAAATTTGGAGGAGATGTTGAATGGAGAAAGCGACAAGACTTATCACCAAGACCCCATCGGCTTATTCATACCCATTGTTGATAAAGCAGATACTAAACACCCCTTTACTTTACGCTCCAGACCAGGAGATCGTTTATAGGGACAAGTTACGCTTTACCTACCGGGATCTGTATAAGAGGATCAACAAGCTGGCCAATGTGTTTGGCGCTCTGGGAATTGGAGCTGATGACACGGTGGCCGTAATGGATTGGGATTCACATCGCTATCTCGAATGCTTTTTCTGCGTGCCAATGTTAGGCGCCACACTGCACACCGTCAACGTGAGACTCTCTCCAGAGCAGATCGTTTTCACCGTGAACCATGCCGAGGACACTGTCTTGCTGGTTAATGAAGAGTTCCTCCCCCTTGTGGAGTCCATCCTGCCAAATTTGACTACGGTCAGGAAGATTATTCTTTTGCAGGAGAGTGAAACTGCCCCCAAGACTAGTCTAGAATTGGCCGGGGAGTACGAAGACCTTCTTTCGAAGGCATCGGACGTGTATGAATTTCCGGAATTCGACGAAAACACAAGGGCCACGCTCTTCTACACAACCGGCACTACTGGGGATCCCAAGGGTGTATATTACAGTCATCGTCAGTTGGTGCTTCATACCTTCGGCCTGGCGATGGCATTGGCGTCATTCTCATCACCGGTGAGATTCCAGTCTGCAGATGTTTACATGCCTATCACTCCGATGTTTCATGTGCATGCGTGGGGGATACCTTACCTGGCGACAATGATGGGCTGCAAACAGGTCTACCCGGGCCGTTATGAACCGGCAATGCTCCTGAAACTCTTATTGTCAGAGAAAGTGACCTTCTCTCACTGTGTTCCTACAATACTTCACATGCTGGTCTCTTCTCCCGTCGCTAAACAGGTCGATCTGAGCAACTGGAAAGTAGTAATCGGCGGATCAGCGCTGCCCAAGGGGCTTGCTAAAGCCTCCATGGCGCTTGGAATTCAGATCGTTTCAGCCTACGGCATGTCTGAAACATGCCCACTGCTTACTGCAGCCAACCTGAAACCAAAAATGTTTGATTTGCCTGAGGATGACAGGGTTGAAATCATTACTAAAACGGGTCTTCCTGTTCCATTGGTGAATCTCAAGATTGTGGACGCTGATTTCAAGGAAGTTCCTCATGATGGTTCGACTACCGGTGAGGTGGTAGTGAGGGCCCCATGGTTGACCCAGGGTTATTTCAAGAGTGATGAGAAATCCGAAGAGTTGTGGAGTGGTGGATGGCTACACACCGGTGATGTCGCAAACATGGACCCCGAAGGCTATGTCAAGATTACTGACAGGTTCAAAGATGTCATAAAAACCGGCGGTGAATGGATTTCGTCTCTAGAACTCGAGAGCCTGATAAGCCAGCACGAATCGGTGTCCGAAGTCGCTGTAATCGGAGTGCCTCACGAAAAATGGGGTGAAAGACCGGTGGCGCTGGTTGTTCCCAAGCAAGGTTTTGAAGAATCATATTCAGAGGATGCATTGAAAAGTTTCCTGTCGGATTTTGCCGACAAGGGCGCTATCTCCAAATGGGCAATACCTGACCGGTTCTACAAGGTGGCCGAGATTCCCAAAACCAGCGTGGGTAAAATAAACAAAAAAGTCATTAGAACCAAGGTGGCTGACGGAGAGGTGAGTTAATCACTGTAAAAATTGCCTGCCATGGCAAGTAGTCATGGCGCAGGACTTATGATCAAGGACTCAGATCGGATATGGGTGATTTTAGCTCTCTTACGCATGCTCTCGCTGAGACACTGCCCGCAGGGAACTAATAGGCGCATCGATCTGAGTCCTCTTCATATCTGATTGAAACGATTCTCATGTTTTAGGCTATGAATCTGCCTGTAAAGCTACTTCGCCCCTAAGCATGTTTGAATAAATCCAGTTATTACACAGGGGAATTCAAATCTGCTGGATTTTAGCAATCCAAATCGTAGTCACAAATCTTCAAAAAAAACTCCAGAAAAAAAACAAGAATCACAATTTTGTTCTTGCATTTCAGTTTAGTGTCTGCAAGAAGTCTTCTCGAATCTGATATTATCACGCTCCTGAATTTATCGTTTACTATTTCCCTTTAAATGGTGGGTAGAGCTATGGTTAAGTCGCTGTCATTGTGGCCTAGCGTTAGAAAGGCGTTTATGTGGTTTTGTCTTGTTGCGGTTAACTGTTTGGCATTATTTGTGATATTAAATCTGGGCATTTGGGGCTATTCTCATCTTTCTGAATTAAGGACAAAAGCCTCAGAACCTGAAAAGACTCCAATGCGATACAAGAAGAGCAATGATGCCTTGGAGAAACTTTTTCCGAATCTTTCGAAACAGGACATCGATCAACTAATATATGACAGTCGTCGTATTGTTCAGGAATATGATTCGTTCACTCAGTTCAAGGAAGCGCCCTATAGAACAAAATATGTGAACGTGGACACCAAAGGTTTCAGGCATTCCCGAAATCAAGGTCCTTGGCCACCCCTTGCGAGAGATTTTGTCATATTCTTTTTCGGGGGTTCAACCAGTTTCGGTTATGGCGTGCCCGATCATGAGACAGTAGCATCTCATCTTCAAGAGATACTCAGTCAGAAACTCAGAATACCTGTCAAAATCTACAACTTCGGTAGAGCGGCTTATTTTTCCTCTCAGGAACGCATTCTTTTTCAAAAACTGCTTCTGGACGGTCATGTCCCCAACATGGCGATCTTCATGGATGGAGTTAATGAGTTCATACTTCATGATGGAGAACCCGGCTATACGAATCAGTTTAAGGCATTCATGAAAGAATCGGAAATACCGTTATCCAGAAAGATAATAAACGAGTTGCCCCTCGTAAAATCTGTAAAGGGATTGGGCTCTTCGTCCGGATCCGTTGATTCAAACCGGGAAACAAAAGACAAGACCAACAATTCCAAAACCGAACACGATTTGCTAGCTGCGGCGATCCAGCGATATATGGTCAACAAGAAAATTATTGAAGCCATAGCCTCTGACTTTGGAGTGCGGTCCGTGTTCGTCTGGCAACCAATGCCGCTTTACGGATATGATTTGGCGCATCATATATTTAAGGATTTTGACTATGATAAATTCACCCCTCACTTGAAAAGGGGATACGAATTTGTATCAGAAGGGCCTCAATACAGGGAAAGGGGACAGAATTTCATCTGGCTCGCAGACATGCAGGCAGAAATTAAACAGCCGTTATACGTTTCGGCATTTCATTATGGTCCTCAAATGTCACGGTCGGTAGCAGACGGCATCGCTTCTGCCATGGTGAGCCGAAATCTGGTACCGCTCAACTCTTATGTTTCCCCTAAAGTTGTAACCATGAGCGGGAATCAAACTCCGGAGGTTAGCTTCACGGGAACAGAGTGACATTTTTGTATGGAATTGGAACTTTGGCCGTCACTGATTCCCTGAGTTTTAATAAAACAGGGCTTGTCTGTGGAAGTATCTTTACACCGTTTATTTTCCACAGAATCTGAGCGCTCAGACATTAAGATCAGGATTTTATTTCGAGGGGGGCCTCCTGTTTTTGGAACGCTGGATTATTAACCCACCAGTCTATTCCTATTTCCTTGGCCTTGTCTACCGAGCATACCACAAGGCGTATCTGAATGGTCAACAACTCAACATCCACCAGTTTTATCTTGATATCCCCTGCAATGACTATTCCTTTGTCAAGAACCCTTTCAAGCAGGTCGGCTAGATTTGTACTCTCTACATTGTGTCTGGTATATTGCTGGACAGCCATACTGGTCCTCCTTACAGCAACTTGCCGAGCGGACCGAGGTCGAGATTCAGGTCTTTTTCTTCTAGGTTGAATTCCTTGCGAAGCCTCTCGATCTCCTGCGCTTGTTTCATCAAGGTCAAACCAAGGTTTTCTATTTCGGTATCCGTCAGGGACCCTGCTTCCATTCTGCGGATGGCCTGACGTTCAAGTAATTCATGGAGCAGTTTCACAAGAGTGAGGACGAGTTGTCCCAACCCATTCTTGATGTTGTCCTGATCCAGACTGATTCTGGGGGCTTCGCTACGGTCATCTTTCTGTCTGAGGGCCCCGGAATTCATTATCCTCGCAAAATCCGACAGATTTTCCGAGCTGATGATCCTGTCAAATGAAGAGGGTGGAACCGCTTCATCTTTGGAGTCATTCACAGTGTAGACGGAAGTTCCCAATTTTATTCCTGATTTAGCCTGTTGTGATATCCTGGAGCCTGTAAGGCTCCTGGGTTAGGGGATTCATGACCCAAAAAATCAATCCGTTAAGCAGGAAGCGCTGTTAGATTCCTGAAAACCCAGTCGTCTTCCGGTCTCAACTGAACTCAGAATTAACTGGAGGCCCAAGTAAACGAGATCGACATTGGCCACGGAAATTGTAACATCTCCAACGATTACTGCGCCCTTGTTCAGAACCCTGTCCAGGACCTCACATAAAGATATATCCCTGTTCTCATCTTCCATTTTAAGACTGTCCCATAGTTCCTAAATAACTAGCTGACTTCTTCAGATTCATCGTCGAGGATTGTTATTCTACTTCCACTTTCAATTTCCGGGTCTTCGTCGTCTTCATCCTCATCATCGGACTCCATTTCTTCATCGTCTTCGATTTCATCGTCCTCATCAATCACTGCGCCGACTTCCTGAATGCTATCAAGCCTGTCCAACAGGTGCGATTCGCGCTCGTCGAACTCTTCTTCGCTGATAGAGCCAGACTCCAGTAACATATAAAGTTTTTGCAGTTCCGCAGTGATAGACTCTGACTCGTTTTGACGCTCCTGTTTGGCCGCCTTGTGAATTTCCTCAAAAACCCACAAAACACCTTTGAACGGAGCCATCAGAATGTCGTCAACGAGGAACATGTGCGCCTCGATTCACAACTGTATCAGGAATTGATGTCGACTTCGACGAAGTTATGAGGAGCCCAGGGCCCATTGTAATCAAAGGCGAAGTTATCATCGAAATGGTTGGCCGCCTCGAAAACGACCGATTCAAACTTGTCAACCTGGTTTCTGTCGACAAGACATGCCAGATTCATCACTTCGCGCTCATCCCTACACTTGTTTCTCTTTATTTCGTGACAGGCCTTGAGTAATATTTTCTCGACAAACTCTGTCTGATCCTCGCGTTCTGATTCCAGAATATTGGCGAAAAGCCTGCCAAGTTCGATTTTTTCATCTTGGGTAGCCTCTCTGCTTCGACCAACAAGCTGATCCCGGGCCATTCTCAATTCTTCATTCCTGTTAACAAGGAACTCAAAAATGTTAGGAACGTCCAGATTCACCTTCAGCCCCATTTCGAATTTTCCCGCCACCCTGGCCAGGCCATCATGAATGGACTTTTGATGCTTGGATAGAAAGCTCCTGACTGCCGCAGCCCCTTCGGATACATTTCCAAAGGACATGGGAAGCAGATCCCCTACTTCGAGTAGCTTCTTCAGGACCGCTTGATGCGCTGCGAAGTTTCTTCTCTCAGGTCGAATTCGTCCCATCGGGGCGTCGCTAACCACGGCAGACACGTCTCCGGACGAAATAGTGTAAACGTTACCTGCGTTTATCCCTATCGTTCCGAAAGAGCGATCCGTCGAACCTGAGGTAAGGGCATATATGTAGCGTCCACTCTGACCTGGAATTTTTTTGGTTCTCTTTTCCATTTTTGCACCAACGCTCAAAAAATGTGTTTAGACCATTTAAACCGAATCGGCGCCTCGAGGAAAAATAAAGCCGATTGAAAGTTCGGCATCCACTGGGAGCTAAATCACAAAGTCCCGACAAACCGATCTACCCATCGGCATTTTAACTCTTTGGAAATTATTTACAAGCTGAACTCACACCGGCTTTTGATCAACCACCGGCTTAGGGGCCTGAACCGGTTGAGGCTGTGGGGCCTGCGGAAACTTGACAGACCTAACCTTACCTTCCGCCGTTTTGAGTTCAAACAGTCCCGAACAAACATAGCATCTAACCAGTCCTTCAAAGTCATCATAGGCGTCATCCAGATTCAGGCTATGCCCACATGTTATGCAGTTGACTTTCATCTTGCTATCCTTTCCTGACGTTTGCCCTGAACTGACCGCCGAACCATATTTTCCAGTCGTTATATGCGTGTCGACAGTTTCTGGCGTTATTCATTTTACCGATGTCCAGTTTCGACTGCGGGGCTGCAGTGGACTTTTTTACTGTTTTGTAGCCCTTGATCTCCGCGCTCGAAATTATCTGCTTGTGTGTCTTGACGGGAATCATTTTTCTAACCCCCTGTTCAAAAGTCATGCTCCTGGCTAGGGATGACTCTTGAGGCGCTTGCGCTACTTAAAAACTAATACCTTATCTTGAAACCGTCTTTGTCACGGATGGCGCCTTTTCCGGAAATGTTGAACTGATTTCTGGCAACAGCGCATACCGGTTTGCCAGACCCTGACAATTTTGGCGCATCCTTGTCTTTAATACCTAAGCCCTCGAGAATAGACTTTTTTTCATTTTCTATGTCTCGTATACGAGCGTCAATGTTTCTAATCCTTGCCAATGCGCTGCTTTTCTCTTTTTCCCTTCGGGCCCTTTCCATCTCCAGGCAACTGATCTTCATGAATGCCAGGTAAGGAAGCCCAACAGCATCTACCCTGCCCGCATAGGTGCGAATTTCCCTAACTCCGCGAATATCAGCCGTCTTCTTTATTTCCATAATTCAGACTCCTATTCACTGCCCCGAAGTTTTTGCAGCGGCTTTTCTGGCGAGCTTGTTCTCGCGGCACACCTTCTTGATTATTTCATCTACTTTTTGTTTCATCAGGGATTCACCACCACGTGTGACCTTAACTGTGTCCGTGTTAAGAACGTCTCTGCATATCCACTGAAAAGTCTTGTCTGTCTCCAGCGCCCTAGCTCCGAGATGCTGCAACACACGACTGATTGCTATACAGGCCCGGATGGTTGGTCTATGATTGTTTACACCGACCAGCCTCAATTCTCTAATAATATCAACTATGACCTCTGCGTCCTCTCTCCGGACACCTGATTTGGCCATTGTAATCTGGATTTCGGTTTCCCTGTCGTAATGGTTCACATTTATAGTAATTAACCTGTCCATTAGAGCGTCCTGGGTCTTGTGAACCCCGGCATATTCCTCTGGATTGGAGGTAAATATGGCCCTAAAGTCAGGATGGACTTCCATGTAACCCTCACCTGTTCTTCTAAGGCTCGGGAGGTTCAAGATCTTTTCCTCGAGGATGCTCAGCAGCACATTGTTGGCCTCTGGTCTTGATCTTGTAAATTCGTCATAAATCAGAGTGTATCCGTCTCTGCACGCGGTTGTGAGTCTGTTGTCCACCCAAAGACTGCGCATTTCCTCTTCCGTTCGCACGACAGAGTGAATGAAGTTGTCAACGAGTTTAGATTTCTTGTAACCTGCGTCACGTCCGACAAGGTCCGAACTTCCAAACTCATCATCACCATGCACCAGGATGACCGGACGGCTCAGTCGGGCAGCTATGTGAAATGCCAGAGTAGTTTTACCTGTTCCGGCGGGACCCGCAAAGTGAACTGAATATCCGACCGCCAGGTACGCCATAGCCCTTTCTGTAAGCTCTTTTACATAATGGGTGTTAACAAACTGGTCACTGGCTTCTGGAAGAACATTATCCTGGTCTGGGGATATAATTTCAGAATCTAGCGTCTCTATTTGTGTGTCCGGATTTATCATGACATCTCACTTTCTTTACATACCCAAAAGCTTCTTCAGGATTCACAAAATCTTGACCTGAACTTAAAATTTTGGCTAGGCCGGCTACGGAAAGATCAGCCGGCGCTAGCTCAAGCTATGACAAAACCCTTGCCACGACATCTGATGCAGGCTAAGGCCGGGACCGAGCCATCATCACCAGATCCTGCGCAAACAGGGCATGTAACAATTGGCGCCGAGGGTAACGGCACATGACCCTTGCCATCACAAGTCGTACAGGTAAGCGTCTTCACGGCTCCGGTGCCATTACAGTGCGGACAGAATTTATAGGGCGCCTCAATGTTGACGACGCCCCTACCACCGCATATGCAGCACGTGGACAGCCATGACATGACCCCAAACGGGTCGGTTCCAGAGCCACCACAAAATGCGCAAGTGATTTCAGTCATGTTTGGTTGATCGACGCCAGGCTCAGCTACTATATTATCATTTTGCCGTTCCATGGCTCTGCTCTTCACAAACTATTTCTTGTCTTTCTTTTTGGCTCCGGCATCCACTGGAGCAGGGGCTGGTTTAACCGCTTCCACCGGCTTCATTTCTGCAAGCGCCTTGGCTCTGGCTTCAGCCATCATCTTGGCTTTCATCTCGGCATCGGCTTTCGCCTTTTGTTCGGCAGCCTGCTTGGCTTTCTTGCCGGCCGGAGATAACGTGGCCCAAGCATTTCTGGCTCCTACCAGATCATCTGCGTTGACTCGCCTCATAGCGCTGACCTCTGTCCCAAGGACAGATACGAACTTCTTGCGGTCAGCCTTTTCGGCTTTGGACTTCTTGGCGTGTTCCACCTTGAAGCCATCCATCATCACAGCAGTCTCTTTCGCTTTTGCTGTCACAAACTTTACGACGTCCTTAACGAATGCCGTATTCTCTTTCTTGGTCTTGACAGCCATTTCTGCACGATCTTTATGATAGCCGGTCAGCATACTGGATATGTTGTTCGCAATATTTGATACGAACTCCACATTTGCTTTCTTGGTTCTCTCGGCCATTTGGGCATGGGCCTTGTCAAACGACTTGAGCATACCCACCACTTCAGCGTCTAGGTTGGTGACGAACTTGACTCTCTCAGCCTTCGTCCTCTTGGCCATATCGGCATTGGCTTTTCGAAAGCCAGTTCGCATCGTGGCGACCTCTGACTTCATCTCATCGGTCTCACGATCCAACTGATCGGAAAATACCTGGCGAGAATCCCGTAAGGCGACTATCTCGTCGCAAAGTCTGGTTATGTCGTCGGTCAGATTGCCCATTAGTCCTCCTTCTCTAAAGCGCCCGACACCTTGGACGATCAAGCTGTCAACACTAATCGCCGTTCTACAATCGGGCTAACCTGATGGACTCGGAGCTTCGGGGGCTGCATTTGGCCGCCCCCGGCGCATTAGGAGTCCCAAGAGGCTTTAGCCTTATGCAGGAGCGGCGGCGCTGGCAGTGAGACCGATGGCTTCGGCATATTTCAGATAGGTCTCAACCGATGCGATCACAACTCTTGCCTCGACTGAGAGCAGTTCGATACCAACCAATGAGACCTTCGCCCAAGCGTCGATCACAATACCTTTGTCCAAGATCCTGTCGACAACCTCTGCGAGGCTGGATGAATCTGTTGATTTCGCTATCTTGGCCATTTCACCCTCCAGTGATTTTTTTATGGGGCCTTATGAGGCTTTTTGATGTTTGGCATGCCGCCCATAGTCATTGCCAGTTCCATGCCACAACCCACCGAAGGCGAAAATCAACTCAAAAGACTTTTCATTTTCTGGCAAAAGCTATAACCAAAAAACACGAATAATATAATCCTGTCTATTTTCGTTTAGTTACCAGCGCCAAACACCGTTTCCTGCATGACACCCGGATGCCGGTGGCATTGCCTGTTGCCCGATGTTTGAATGATTTATGTGGCGTGATGGGGAGATGTATTGATTCGTGGAACGTAATCTATGGAATCATTTCCATACTTATAAGAGACAGAGCATCAGTTGCTGATCTGGGAATTGGGGTGGGGGTGACTACGCGCCGATTCGACGAGCGACAGCAGTTCAATGTGGTCAAATGGCTTGGCCACGAAGTTTGAAATGAGGCCGGACGCAACGGCTTTCTTCATGTGATCGTCGTCCCTATAATAGTAGCCCGATATCATTATGATGGATATATCCGGGTTTTTCTCCTTGATCATTCCCGCCAGTTCGAGCCCTTCCATGTCTGGAAGTTTGGCGTCGAGCAGCGCGACATCAAATTTTTCCCGATTCATTAAGGAGAGCGCTTCTGACGCGCTATCTGCCTTGCGAACTATGTGTCCGTGCTTTAGGAGAACATTTTCGAGAGCCCAAAGCATATCTGGCTCGTCGTCTATTATGATTATGAGTTCAGGTTGAATCGGCATTTCTTTAAACCATGTCTAAAACACAGGCAACCTTACGGTAAATGTTGAACCCTGTCCTTCAGAACTTGTGACTTCAATTTTACCTAAATGTTGTTTTACCACAATGGTGTGACAGATGGACAGTCCTAATCCTGTGCCTTTTCCGACAGGAGGTAAGGTGTAGAAGGGATCAAATATTTTTTCTAGGTTTTCTCTGGCTATGCCTAGGCCTGAATCCACGATCCTGACAATCACTTCAGAGTCGGATTTATCAACCTGAACGTTGAGGACCCCTCCTTCGGGCATTGAATTGATTCCGTTCAGGAAGAGATTCAGCAGGGCCTGCTGAAGAAGGTTGGCGTGCCCAAGAACCCAGGCCTTGTCAATGGAAAAATCCAGAGAGATGGAGACCTTCTGTATTTTTGCCTGGTTAATCACCAGTTTGATGGTGTCATGAATAACGGGGATTAGATCGAGATGGGTGAGATCGGTGGTGGATGAGGGTCTGGCAAATCGCAATAGGTCCTGGATGATTGTAGAAGCCTTTTCTATTCCTGACAAAATCTTTTGGACACAAACCGTCTGGAATTCACGCGATAAATCTTCTTCCATAAGGAATTGGGCAGCAGAGTAACTTACTGCGAGCGGGTTCCGTATCTCGTGGGCTATACCCCCGGCCATGACTCCCAGCGCCGCCAGTTTCTGGGATTTGAGGAGTTGCATTTCAAGTTCCCGACGCTCTCGTAAGTCTCTTCCAATGGCGACTATTCCCATTGTTTCGCCGGTTTCATCTTGCATGCCGGAAAAGATCCATCCGATGGGAAGCCTCTGATTGTTCTTCGTTCTGATGTCCCACTCTCCGGTTTCCGAATTACCGCCAACCCTGACTTTCCTGAAAACCTGGACCAGTTCCGAACGATTTTCTTTTGGGACCCAGTCAAAAAACTGTGTACCGTGAACTTCATGTGATCTGAACCCAGTAATTTTCTCCGCAGCAGTGTTCCACGTCAATATCACTCCGGACGGGTCCGTTGAGAGAACAATGTCCGCTGCGCTCTCTACAACTCCCGCATAACGACGCTGGGCCCTCAAAACCTCGTCACTCAAACGTATCTGCTCAGTAACATCGTCCATGAGCAGCATCACATGTTCAACCTGATTGTTCCACACAAAGGGCAGGATACTGTAATAATAAATCCTGAGAGGAACTCCAGGAGCGCGATAGGTCATGCGGCCACCACGAATGGCCTGATTGTACTTGAATGTCTGTCGGACTTTTCCGGTGATATCCATGTTCTCGATCAAGGGTTCCGACAAAAGCTCTTCCAGCTTCTTTCCAATTGCGTCACTGCGGGATTTGCGATTTTTCGAGAGGAAGTTTTTGTTTGCGGCTACTATTCTGGTCTCATCATCAATGAGGAGCAACGAAGATGGGATAGCCTCAAGAAGCATCTCAAAAAGCTTTTCGTATCGTTCTGCGCCCTCATGCGCCGCTAATTCGGATTTAAACTCCCCGGATTGCATTTTCTCAAGAAGATCTAGTGGCGACATTGTGACTTCTTCCGTGTGGGTAAACCAGGACTCAGGGGATGATTACCATGGAATGGTCATACAAAATTGTATGGCGCCCATGGACCACTTATCAGAACCCGTCCACCGAGAATGGATTTGTTCTCTTCAGTCACTGTCCTGAAACGATCTACGGATTCTCTTTCAACCAGAAAGTAAATGGAGATAAGAATTTCATTTTCGCGAGAACCAGAACCGGCCTTGGGGGAGGACTCGACCTTCAAATCGACATACAAACCTTCAAGAACTTTTTTGGCTGCTTCAATACTTTCCTGGCATCTTGAGTCTGTGGCCATCTGCTGGCCGTAGATCTTTCTTCGTTTGAACAAATATGACATGCCAGGATTTTCAGTGTTCACATCATGATCGGGTGTCCCTTCTACGACTGAGTTCACAATCGGGATTTTGTCCAGGATTAATCTCATTCCCATTTCCGTTTTACCGTTCAGTCGTCTTAATGTGCTTTCATAATCCGTGCCACGCTGCTCAAGATGCCGCCTGACTTCAGCTTCGTCTCTCAAAATAGTCTTGAACCTGAAGGGAATGACTGTGCCGAGTTTAAAGCAATAATCTATGATGTCATGGTAAACCATGAGGGTCTGGATATCGAGTGAGCTTATTGCCGGATCAAAAGGAGAAACCGCAACTGCAATATCCCCATGTGACACCAGTTTCGTGTTTTGATCCTGAACACCCTTTTTTCCAATGAAACTTTTTGCTGCACCGGCAGACAGCACACAGTACATCAAAAGTTTCATGTTTCTGTTTCCAGTTCGAGTGCTGGAGCGAAACTGTAAGGCGCCCATGGGCCGGACAATTTCAGTTGAAGACCATCACGGGCTGGATCAAGATTGGCCGAATGGACTACCCTTTCCAATTCATCCAGACGCTTGCTGCTTATAAGAATTGCCCAATTGGCTACAAGCTCCGAATCACTTTCGTCAAAAACGTTTTTTGTGGTTTTGCGCAGTTGAAGTCTTTCGGCAATCATCTCTAGATCCGAAGCTGTCGTTTTTATACGATCATTTATCCAGGCCGATATTTCCTTATCAACTTCAGCCTGAATCTGCTTTTCCCTGAAGTATCTAACGCCAGGAGACAATTTTGACAATTCGGCTTCAACCGATTCAATCCGTTTTTGAAATAGAACTGATTTAAGTCTGTTTCGGTCTAGGTAGGCCTTTATGGACCACTCTTCCATGTCCTTGATCCACTCGAGGAAGCTTGATATGAGGCCCTGACGTAATTCAGCCAGGCGGATCAATTTATCAGCCGATGAGAACAAAGTCCCGAAACTGGCTGGCAGTATTGGAGAAAGTTGGCACATTTCCTGAACAATCCGGCCATGGCGCAATGCCCGTGGGGTGACCCATTCAACGTTGTTGAGTCTTTCCTCAGCGTCCGGGCCTGTGAAATCCTCCATACAAACCTTGGACACTATCATTGCGATGTCTTTGAATGAAATTTTTAACAGTCGCCGGTCCTCGGTCAAACCCGAACCCAGTGATTGTTCGTCGATAAGATCGTCCCTGGCAAAACAGAATAGATAGTAAGCGTCAGACAATGTGTTCACCTGCCCAAGATTCGATGTCTGTTTATAGAATCACTAAAAAGTAAAACTCTCAAACAAAAAAGGATGGCCGGAGAGTTCGGCCATCCTGGATGGGTACGGGAAATCCTTTATTCACTTACTTCTTCAAGGGTTTTGGTAAGATCGTCCTTGGTGATTCTTACGCTCGTCTTCGCCTCCGGGTCTTTCTTGATGGCGTCCACAGCTCTTCTAACGGCCTTGAGGGCGGCTTTCTGGCATATTCCAGCAATGTCGGCGCCTCCAAATCCTTCCGTCTGGGAGGCGAGCCATTCTGGTTTAATGCCCTTATCCAGAGGCTTGTTGCGCAAATGAACCGAAAAGATGTCAATCCTGTCCTGTTCAGTAGGCACAGGAATCTCAAATATTTCGTCAAAACGACCGGCCCTCAGGATCGCAGGATCAAGCATGTCCAGGCGATTGGTGGCTCCCAGAACAAGGACACCTTTGAGTTCTTCAATTCCGTCCATCTCGGCCAGAAATTGGCTCAAGACTCTTTCCGCAACATGGGAATCACCCGATGTCCCACCACGTGCAGGAACCAGAGCGTCAATTTCATCAAAAAACATTAT
>CALDNG010000311.1 GCA_937915285.1 uncultured Desulfomonile sp.
GCTGCAGCTCTCTTGATATGGCAAATATTGACTGGCCTACCAAGTTCAGGCTCTCCATGACGGCATTTTTTCTCGCACGGGCGTGAGCAAATACGGCCCAGGGTTCCAGGAAAAAGATTGACCATTCTATTCAATTCATAGGAATGACCGTAACGCTTTTCATAAATGCTGCGTATATAGGCGGGAACATTTGTGAGGGCAGGGCAGGCGTTCTGACACGGAACATTTATCCTCATGTAGTCAAAATCGGCCGGATCCCTTGAAAACAGAATATTCGGATAACCAGTTCCACCTTCAATGAGGAAACCGCTGTCCACTGGGTTGGCGTAGGTCATAAAACACCTCTGCTGTAGTATGTGAGAGTCGACTTTTCAGACGATTTAGGCCTGGCATTGCCTTTAAGCCGTAAAACCGGGACGGTATATACTCTGTCAGAATCTGAATCCCCCACCGGGAGCCACGAACTTTTTCTTTTTGCTAACTGCCTCCACTATTATCGGTGTGCCCGCAGCTAGTTCATCAGTAAAAATTTGGGTGAATTGGGGACCATTGACTCCAACTCTTACCACCACCGGTCTTGGCTCGTTTTTGACGTCAAGTCGCCAGACCGTTCGATGCCCATCCTTTTGGGCAGGTAATTTCGGTTTTCCCTTTGGAAATGCGCCTTCAGGAGGGGAAAACATGAGCGCAGCGTCCGGAAGCATGAAGGTGTCCCTGATTTCGGCAACCAGAATCTGGACATTCGTCGTCATGCCAGGCCGCAGCAGCAATTCATCGTTATCCACATCCAGTATGACGTTATATGTTACCACGTTCTGTTCAATTTTAGGCTCATTTCGTATCTGTGTGACGGAGGCGGCAAAGAATTTGTCAGGAAACGCCGGCACGGTGAAGGTAGCTTTTTGTCCAACCTTTATCTTTCCGATGTCCGCTTCATCAACATTTGTGTACACCTGCATACGAGCAAGGTCCTCAGCAATCTTGAACAGGACCGGAGTCTGAAAACCGGCTGTAACAGTTTGGCCGACGTCCATGTTACGGGAAGTGACGGTCCCTGTTACCGGTGCTTCGATGTGCGCATATTTTAATTGCAGCTCAGCTTCATGCAGACGAGCCTCAGCCTGGGCTATCCTGGCCTTTTCAACTTCGACCTGAACTTCAGCCGCATCAGCCTTTGTCTTCTGTGCGTCATAATCGCTCTGGCTTATCGAATCCCGTCCGATTAAACTCTCTTTACGCCTGAGGGTTCTCTTCTCGTCTATAAGGGTGACTTCCGCTTTGGCAAGATTGGCTTGGGCAGCAAGCAAATCAGCGCGGGCCTGTTCTACCTTGGCCTTGAATGTGTCAGGATCAATAAGGGCTATCAACTGACCCTTAGTAACTTGTGATTCAAAATCAGCATACAGGTTTTTGATGTATCCGGAGACCTGACTCCCAACAAGGACCTCTACCACCGGCTTGACCGAACCGGTGGAATTTATCTCAACCTTGAGATTCCCTTTCTCCAGCGGGACCGTCAGGAACGTGTATTTGGGCGCATCAGACTCCCTGTTTGTCAAATAATAGACAGCTCCAGCCAAAAGTATTATGAGGACTGAAATTGTGACAATTTTTTTCAAGTGTTGGGACTCCATAAGGAAGAAAATCCATCGGCCCATGAGTTGTTAGCCAGTCATATCTAAAGTGTTTTGCGGCAAGGCGCCACTATCCACTTTCTATGAACAATTTTCCTGTAGCCTATCAATTCCACACTTTCACCAAGGTTGTCAGTTGAGTCTTGTGTCGCTCTCGATGGATCCATCCCTAATCAAAATAATTCTATCGGTCAACCTGCCCAGATCATGGTCATGAGTCACAAGAATGAATGTTATTTTTCGCTCTTGATTCAATATCCTGAATACATTCATAATTTCAGAGCTTGTCTTTGAATCCAGGTTTCCTGTCGGCTCATCAGCCAGCAATATTTCGGGATTATTGACCAATGCCCTGGCTATGGCAACCCTCTGCTGCTGTCCTCCGGAAAGCTGTGATGGAAGGTGGTCAGACCTCTGTGTCAAGCCAACCAGGTCAAGGGCCTCCCGGACATTTCTCATTCTCTCGGAGGAATTCACCTTTGCGTATATCAGAGGAAGCTCAACATTTTGGATAGCGTTCATTCTTGGTAACAAATTGAATCCCTGGAATACAAAGCCAATTTTTCGGTTCCTGACGTCAGCTTGCCGGTCACGGTCAAGTTGAGACACATCCTCTCCATCCAAGAAATACTTTCCAGATGTCGGCACATCCAGGCAACCCAGTATGTTCATGAGCGTAGATTTTCCAGAACCCGAAGGCCCCATCACGGACAGGAATTCCCCGGCCCTTATGTCGAGGTTTATATCTCTAAGAGCATTTACCAGAACAGGGCCGGTTTGATAAATCTTGGACAAATTCTGCATTAAGATAATATCGGTCATTTGAAAATAATATTAATTATACAAAGCCCTGAACGCAACAATCTATGGCTGGCTAGGTATGCTGCACTCTAAGGCCAGTTTGAGCTTTTCCTTCAATTCAGAGAGATCAGAACTCTTTACGACATAATAGTCAGCCGCAACCGTCTTCAAATCAACTTTAAAACTGGAGTAGGCTGAATTTAGAATGACCGGCAGATCATAATATTTTTTCCTTATCTGCTGGAGCAAATCAAGACCATTGTATTCGCGCATCTTGATATCAAGAATGATACAATCGGGCTGCTCCTGCTCAATCACTTCCATCAACCCTTTTCCGTCAGGCAAGGTTACCACGGTGTAACCTTCATCCTGAAGCTCCATCGAGTAAAGCATCCTGATGCCTTCTTCATCATCTACTATCAGAATTTTTGACATTTCATGCTCCTTGTAACATGTGACGCCCCTGATTAAAAGGACTAGGCTGGGGGGCTGTCACGCGAACCATTTCTCAACCAGATAGGATTTTGCCTTCTCAAACTGGACGCACTGATCCTCAATAAATTCTTCAACCTGCTGGTTGTTCATCGCATTCGTTTCTGTGACGAACGAGAGAGTCTTTCCATAATGCAGTGGCGCCAAGGCCCGGACTAGCTCATGTCTGTCCATGGACTGATTCCTGTAAGTAATTGCAAAATCATAGATGATTTTGGCCCACAGTCCTGATGGAAACTCAAAGCCCCCTACAGGAAGTTCTACTACTTCTTCCAGTTTATTCATGTTTTCCTGGCTGATCACGGTGGAGTACAGGTTCCAGTCTGCCCTCATACCGGAAATGAATTTGTCCCATAGTTTCTTCGTGTCCAGATCTACCGGCGGGGGCATTTCCACATCACCAAGGCCAAAACCGAAAACAGCGGTTGGCCTGCTCCATTTAACCTCACGCCAGAATGATTCGAATCTTATCATGAGGTCAAACATGGTGCAGATCACATCCTCAAACATCATTTCAAGATGCGAGTCCAGATCCCGGACCTTGTGAATCTTGGGTTTGCCCATGAAGGACTGAATTACCGAGCTTCTTCCACGAACGGCAATGGTCGTCATCCAGATGTCGATGCCAAAGGCTTCAACCTCGTCTGACCATAGGTCAGCATCGAGAAACTGTTTTGCCAAAGCGCCAGAGAACCCTACATCTCCACCCATGGGCTGCCTTACACGCCGACCATACAAAGATCGAGTCAATGGATAGGCTATGTTGTTGGTTACCGTTACGTCATATTTATGACGAATGTATAGAGGGGCCACGAAATCATAGTTGTCGAAAATAGGCTCGCAAAGGTTTCTTATCCATAAGGGTGTTATACTTTTAAGGTCGGCATCCGCCACCACTATTGCATGTGCGCCCAGTTCAACCGCTTTGAGAAACAAATTTCTCAAATTGGCGCCCTTTCCCTTCACCCCGGGCTCTGTAGAAACATATATCTTGGGGGTTTGAGTAGATGTTGCCAAAAAAGCCTCGCGGGTACCATCATCTGAATTGTTGTCGCAATTGATGATCACTGCAGATCGATCCTTATAATATTTCACAAGACCTTTGTCGGCCTGTGTGGTGGGAAAGGATATCGATGGCGCTTCATTAAAAGAGGGTATCCCGATAATTACGTCGGCTTTAGTTACACCATCCGGATTTTCTTCAGCATATTTCATGAACAGTTCCTCAATCGCCTGATTTGCATTTTCTGAACGTCATAATAATAGCATAAATTTTCCGGCCTTCAAATCTCCAGGGTCACTTTGAATGGGCTGACTACCCCGACATCAAGAAACGAACTACAAGATCCCCCTAATGTGGACATCATGACCAGAACGATCAGTCTGATGATCCAGTATTATCTTCAGACGAATTGCGGTCATCCCTGATATTACGATCCGCTTTCCCTTTGACTGATTCCCGCAACTTTTCTAGAATCAATCCAGATGTATTGTTAAAAGAAAGCCGTATGAACTGAAATGGACGACGATCTGGTTAAATCAGCAATAGAAGCGATCATATTCGCAGCCTCAGAGCCGGTTTCGCTCCAGAGTTTAGTGATGGCGCTTCAACCAGAACCCACTGAGAAGATTCAGAAATGTCTTGATCAACTGGAAAATTATTATTCAGCTCGTAGACGAGGTTTTCAACTGACAAAGGTTGCAGGTGGCTATCAGTTCAGGACTCTACCGGAGTTGGCTCAGTGGATACTAAAATCGAGGAACGAACGTCCATCCAAGTTGAGCAGGGCCGCACTTGAAACACTCTCAATTATCGTCTACAACCATCCTATCACGCGTCATAAAGTAGAGCAGATACGTGGCGTGGAGAGTTCAGGGACGATCCGCAGTCTTATGGATAAAGAACTTGTTCTATCAATGGGGCGGCAGGACATCCCCGGTAGACCGATACTATACGGTCCAACAAAAAAATTCCTCGAGGTATTCGGGCTCAAGGATTTCTCTGAATTGCCTGAGTTGCCGGAGGCCGAACAGATCGAGGGCATTCTTGATGGAAGAGACCCGTCTGGCAAGTCAAGTGAACAGTCTGCAACCATGGGTGCGTCAGGGACGACGCCTCCGGAAGATACGGGTTAGGGTCTGCGGATTGAAATCTTAATCAGGCTTCTGGGAAAAACGTCCATCAGCCCGGACCTCTGCAGCTCTCCTGGCGTTGTCCGTAAACCACCCGGTTCTTTGGGCATCCCGATGATCGAATTCCGGAACAAAAGGTTTGATATCCAGTAACGGGGTCTGGTCAAGTATATCTACATCTTCAATTTCAAGAAGGTTCTCCCTGATTCCAATGAGCCTCACTATGGACAATCCGATCCCGTTGGGTCGACGTGGTACCCTGGTGGCGAAGACTCCATGAGGTGTCTGATCCAGGAACGGTGTTACATGGAGTGAGTAGCCTGCGCAACGATGAAAATGATATATCAGAATGAGGTGCGAGAATCCGTCAATATCCTTAAGGCCTTCCATATATTCAGGTTTTAATTCTATTGATCCCTTGACACCGTTGGCAGCCGATGCCTGTATCGGCATACCCTCCACTTTTGAGAAGGGTGACCGGACGACTCCGATCGGTTTAAGTAATATTTCACTCATTAATGTGGTAAAAATCCCGTATATGATATTTTATTCAAACAAGTACAATGTGATCAGAATCAGGCGTACTAAAAACAAGAAAACAATGTACAAACCCTGAACGGTAATCCTTCAGTCTGAAGTGAACTATCCTAATATTTTATCCTTACTTTTTCAAGCTCCTTTATTTGATCCCTGAGTTCCGCGGCTTTCTCAAACTCGAGGTCCCTCGCGAATGAAAACATTTGCTTGGTCATTTTTTCAATCATGGCCGGAATCTTGTCCACGGGGATTTTAGGAAGCTTTTTGGATGGTTCGGTTTCTACTGTAACATAATCCTGTTCCACCATAGAGCTTAAAATGTCATTGATTTGTTTGCGTATTGTTTCAGGTGTGATGTTGTGTTTCTTGTTGTACTCAAGTTGCAGATTTCTGCGTCTCAATGTTTCATCAACAGTTTTTCTTATTGAGTCAGTCATTTTATCGGCGTACATGATGACTGTTCCATCGACATTTCGGGCGGCCCTACCCGCTGTCTGAATAAGTGATCTCTCGGATCTCAGGAAACCTTCCTTGTCGGCGTCCAATATGGCCACAAGGGAAACTTCGGGTATGTCCAGGCCCTCCCTCAGGAGGTTTATCCCGACCAGCACGTCGAATTTCCCTAGTCTCAGATCCCTTATTATCTCCATCCGTTCTATTGTGTGTATTTCAGAATGAAGGTATTTGACCCGAACCCCCAGACCTGCGTAGTATTCAGAGAGATCTTCAGCCATTTTCTTGGTTAGGGTGGTTACTAGAACCCTATGATTCTTGGCGACTCTTTGCCGCACTTCATGCAGGAGGTCATCCACCTGATCAGATGCCGGTCGCAATTCAATCACTGGATCCATCAGGCCGGTTGGTCGGATTATCTGTTCAGCAACATGTCCGTGTGCCTTCTCAAGTTCATACGGGCCGGGAGTCGCTGAGACATATATTGCCTGACTAACCAGCTTTTCAAATTCCTCGAATGTCAAAGGCCGGTTATCAAGTGCGCTTGGTAATCGGAATCCATATTCTACAAGTGTTTGTTTTCTGGCCCGGTCACCTCGGAACATGCCCCTTAACTGAGGAACGCTGACATGCGATTCGTCAATCAGGAAAAGCGAATCCTTGGGGAAGTATTCTAAAAGTGTGGGGGGTGGATCCCCGGGATTTCGGCCGGTGAGATATCTTGAATAGTTCTCTATGCCGTTGCAGTAGCCCATTTCCTTCAGCATCTCAACGTCGAATCTGGTGCGTTCCTCTATCCTTTGGGCCTCAATGTGCTTGCCATTGTTCCTGAAGTGCTCAACCCGCTCTTTCATCTCATCCAGAATGCTGTCAGCGGACTTTATCAGCCTGGATTTCTCAGTGACATAATGGCTTGCCGGATAAATAGCCACACGGTCCAGTGGCCGTATAACCTTTCCGCGTAAAGGATCTATTTCAAATATGCCTTCCACTGAATCACCGAAGAATTCGATCCTTATGGCCTTTTCTTCCTCAGATCGGAAGAGCACACGTCTGAACTCCAGTCACGAGTGGATATC
>CALDNG010000312.1 GCA_937915285.1 uncultured Desulfomonile sp.
AGGGTCAACATGTTCATCGCTTACTTTCAGTCCTACTCGAACACCTATGGATCTCCTTTGCTGCTTGAGCGTTTGTATAGAGAAGCGCTTTCCATTCCCGGGGTGGTCGGTATTGCGGTAGGAACAAGGGCGGACTGGGTTGAGGATAGGACAATAGATGTTCTCTCAGAGTTAAAGAGGGTCAGGCTGGTCTGGGTCGAACTCGGGTTACAGTCGATGCACAAGAAAACTTTGAGATTGATCAACAGGGGTCATGATTACATGGCATTCGCCCGGACTGCCGAACGCTTGATGAAGAAGGGCATCCACGTAGTAGCGCATTTGATACTCGGACTGCCAGGAGAATCACGGTCGGACATGCTGCTGACAGCGAGGACGGTTTCTGAGCTTGGAGTTGACGGAATCAAGCTTCACCCACTCTATGTAGTCAGGGGAACACCGCTGGAAGATTTGTACAGACGCGGACTCTATGCCCCGATGACAATGGAGCAATCCGTGAATTTGACGCTGGACGCAGTCAGTTTCATTAGTTCACGTGTCGTCATTCACAGACTGACTTCAGATCCTCATCGCGAAGAACTGGTGGCGCCGAAATGGATGCTGGAAAAAAGAGCGGTGAGACAGTTGCTGGAGCAGACGATGGAGCTAACCGATTTCAGGCAGGGTTGGCGGTTATGATGAGCTTTACAGGCAACGGGCGTTGTATCGTCCGAAGATAGGTGTCGGAGTGAGGCAACTCCGCATCAAAACATTCATGTTTGGACGTATCCTACTCTAGAACAAAAATCACTTCAGCTCTTACACGGTACTCCTGGATTGATCCGGCTTCGACCATCACGGATTGCTCAACAACTCTCATTCCGGTAATGTTCCTGAGGGTCTTGTTAGCGCGCTCGAAAGCGATTTTAATGGCTTCATCGAAGCTGATTGGTGAACCAGCTATCACTTCTGTGACTCGGGCTACTCTTCCAGACATCTTGTCCTCCCCTTCAGAATTGCCTCACCAGAGTAAAACGTACGGGAATTGGCAGCTAAAAGTCAACAGCTAACGAACCAGGTTTTTCAAATTGAATGCCGTGTATTAAATTAGTTCACCTGCGCCCCTTCGGAGCGGTTGACGTGTCGCTTCGTCGATCAGAAGCCTTGGATCGGTTAATATTCGGTTTATTTATGATTCTTCTGGATGGCGGTCTGATGGCCTGCGGTTTCTGGCTCATCAACTCCTCAGCCTTTATTTTCTCAGGATCGGTCAACGGTCTCCATGCCCCGGTAGGCAACGCGCCCAGATTGAATGGGCCGAAAGATATTCGCCTAAGCTTCCTTACTGGATGATTGACCCTGAAGAATATCCTCTTTAGTTCGTTTTTCTTGCCTTCATATAGGGTGATCTTTATCCAGGTCGTAGTTTTCTGTCTGGTCAGGACTGACCAACTGACATCTCCCAGTCTTTCGCCTTCTCCAAGGTTCATCCCCTTGCGTATCATTTTAAGGGAATCATCCTCAGGAACTCCCTTCACTTTCACCAGATACGTTCTTGGAATTCTGTAAGACGGATGGCTTAGTTTTTGCGCTAGGGCTCCATTGTTGGTGAGCACTATCAATCCCTCAGCGTCGAAGTCCAGGCGCCCTACCGAGAAGATTGGTTTGTTGAGTTTCTTTATTAATTCACCCAGACATGGTCTTCCTTCAGGATCACTCATTGTTGAAACGACAAATCTGGGCTTGTTGAAAAGGTAGATGACCGGCTCGGGTTCTGTGGCCTTAATCAGTTTGCCGTCAACCTTGATGTGATCAGTTTCCGGATCCGCAGTTTGTTCAGGTTCAAGGATTACCTGTCCGTTAATGGTAACCCTTCCTTCCCTCACAAGCTCTTCTGCTTTACGTCGGGACCCCAATCCACTGTCTCTCAGTATAATCTGTATTTTTTTTAATGACATTGGCCTTCCATACCTGCCTTACCAAAGACATGGCATTGTACGATGATGATCAGGTTTATTGTCAGTTGGCTAAGACTGGATGAAGCCCTGGAAAGTAACAAGAGAAATCAGCCAAGAAATCATTAGCGCTACGGTTTGAGGCAACCAGTTGAATGTAAACGTATATTGGCTCAAAAACTTGACAACAACCTAATTATAGCTCATTTTACTTATTGGGATATAAATATTTTATCAATGGATCATTATAAAAAAAGGTGCAGTTTTATAAACAGAATGAGGGGAGCCTTTATTGAACAGTATTTACAAAAATTTGGGCCTCTGGCTAGTCATCTGTCTGGTGATGATATTTCTTTTTCATCTGTTCAACCAAACAAAAACCAACCAGAAAGAAATTACATATAGTCAGTTCCGTCAGGAACTCGATCAGGGTTCCATAAAATCAGTCAATCTGCAGGGCTCGAGAATCAGGGGGACTTATGTAGACGGCGGTATAGCGTTCAGGACGCTTGCTCCAAATGACGCCGAGCTTATACCTACCCTTATGAAACACAAGGTGGACATTCAGGTTTTACCTGAGGATGACAACCCCTGGTATCTGACTGCCCTTATTTCATGGCTACCGATGATATTCCTGATAGCCATATTCGTGTTTTTCATGAGGCAAATGCAGGCTGGTGGCGGTAAGGCCATGAGTTTTGGAAAGAGCCGGGCCAGGCTAATAAGCGAGGATCAGAATAAATTCACATTTCAGGACGTAGCCGGGGTAGAAGAGGCCAAGGAGGAATTGCAGGAGGTAATAGAATTCCTTCGTGACCCCAAGAAATTCACCAGACTCGGAGGAAAGATTCCGAAAGGAGTGCTGTTGATGGGAGCGCCGGGGACCGGCAAGACCTTGCTCGCCAAAGCAGTGGCAGGAGAAGCCGGAGTTCCTTTCTTTTCGATTTCCGGGTCTGATTTTGTCGAGATGTTCGTTGGAGTTGGCGCTTCTCGAGTAAGGGACCTGTTCATTCAGGGCAAGAAGAATGCTCCATGCATCATTTTCATTGATGAGATAGACGCTGTAGGTCGTCACAGGGGAGCCGGCCTCGGTGGGGGACATGATGAACGTGAGCAGACTCTGAATCAGTTGCTGGTGGAAATGGACGGATTTGAAACAAATGAAGGTGTGATACTGATCAGCGCCACTAACCGTCCGGACGTCCTGGACCCTGCCCTGCTCCGACCTGGAAGATTCGACAGACAGGTCGTTGTGCCTCCGCCGGATGTTCGGGGGAGACTGGCAATTCTCAAGGTCCACACGAGAAAGACTCCTATAAGCGACAAGGTCGAACTTGAACAGATAAGTCGCGGAACTCCGGGCTTTTCGGGGGCTGATCTGGCCAATCTTGTCAATGAGGCCGCCTTAAATGCCGCGCGACTCAACAAGAATTCAGTCGATATGACGGATTTCGAATATGCCAAGGACAAGGTCCTTATGGGTGTCGAGAGAAAGAGTATGGTCATAAGCCTGGAAGAGCGTAGAAACACGGCCTATCATGAAGCCGGACATACCTTCGTCACTAAAATGCTCCCCAAGGCGGACCCTATTCACAAGGTTACCATCATACCTAGAGGCCGGGCTCTCGGGGTAACTCAACAACTACCGGTTGATGACAGGCATACCTATGATAAGGATTACCTTTTGAGCCAGATAGCGGTCCTCATGGGTGGCCGGGCAGCCGAGGAGATTTTTCTCAATCACATGACTACCGGAGCAGGTAACGATATAGAACGAGCGACAGAACTGGCTCGAAAGATGGTCTGTGAGTGGGGAATGAGCGACAAGCTAGGGCCGTTGACTTTTGGTCGAAAGGAAGAACAGATTTTTCTGGGAAAAGAATTTTCACGACATCGTGATTTCTCAGAGGAAACCGCCTTAAGCATCGATTCGGAAATTCACAGAATTGTCATGGAAGGTTATCAACAAGCCAGACAAATACTGCTGGACCATCAGGATACAGTGAAACGGCTTGCTGAAGTACTGCTGGAAAGGGAATCACTGGACGCCAACCAGATCCAGGCTGTGATTGACGGAAAGGATCTACCGAATCCGGATCATCAAAGCCCGACATCCCCGGAGGGTCCTGGGAATCAGGCGGACGCCGATTCATCAGAATCAGCTTCCTCTTCCGTATCAACTGAACCAAACCCAGAGAAGGCTTAGCCTAGCGTGGAGCCATGACGGCATAACAACAGACAGGACGCCGATAAATGTCGGCGTTTTTTTATGAAAACCGTAAATTGATGATTGTGACGGATAAACATCTCTAAGCCAGGAGACACTCTTGTTTGACACTGAACACACTTTGGTTATGGGAGTCATCAATACCACTCCCGATTCCTTCTCCGACGGAGGTCTCAATTACGCCCCTGAAACAGCCATTTCGTGTGGCCTGGGCATGCTCGAGGACGGAGCCGATATCCTGGATATAGGAGGAGAATCCAGCAGACCCGGGTCAGATTACGTTGGAGAGCAGGAGGAGCTGGATCGAGTCTTGCCGGTGATCAAAGGCATTATGGCGGAAAAGCCCGACTGCCGAATTTCCCTCGACACGCGACGGCGTTCTGTAGCTGAGGCGGGGATAAAAGAGGGAGTAAGCATAATCAATGACATAAGCGGATTCAGGGATGATCCGACATTAATTGATCTCGGACGTGAAGCCAGAGTCGGCATGATAATAATGCATATGCTGGGAAGCCCCAGGGATATGCAAAAAAACATAAGGTATGACAACTTCCCTCAGGATATTCATGACTTCCTAGCAGAGCGAATCAGATCTCTTGAGGAGCGCGGGATAGAGCCCGCCAAAATAGTTGTAGACCCAGGCATCGGGTTTGGAAAGACGTTCGATCAGAATCTGTCCCTGATCAACCGCCTCGATTTCTTCTCCGACCTGAACAAACCCATACTTGTTGGAGCATCGCGAAAGGCGTTTCTGGGAAAGATACTTGATGAGCCGGTAGCAACTAAGAGGGGATATGGAACACTTGCTACGGTGGCAGTTTCTATCATGAGAGGCGCCTCGATTGTCCGCGTTCACGACGTTGCGCCAGCCGTTCAGGTGTGCCGTGTGACTGAGGCCATTCTCAGAGAGAGGGTTCAGGTGTGATACTCGGGATAGGGGTTGACGCCACGCCTATAGCCAGGATAAAGCGCATACTTGAATCGCCGCATTCAAGTAGGTTTTTGGCCAGGGTTTTTTCTGATGGAGAGATAGAATACGGATTTAAAGGTTCTCGTCCTGCAGAGAGGCTGGCCGGCATTTTTGCAGCCAAGGAAGCCACCGCCAAGGCCCTGGGGACGGGATTTTCAAGGGGAGTTCATCCAGGAGGCATTTCAGTCACCAGGTCGCAGGACGGTGTTCCTGGAATAACGCTTTCCGAAGATATTATTAGAAACTCTCGAGGTCGGGAAATCGGAACCATATTCCTGTCTATAACCCACACAGACTCTGTGGCCTGCGCGTTCGTTGTAATAGAGAAGAGCCCTGATTGAGAGAGTCCTCTCTCAACTCCGGTCTACTTCTCCTTGTCCATTTCCTTTTCCCATTCCTTCCAGAACTTCCTTTCGCAGTCCTGAACACATTTGAAATATAGTCTCCAGACTTCGGGATTACCTCCACCTACTCCGAACATCTGGTTGATCCCATAGCGCTCTCGGCATTCATACAAACACCAGTATCTGTCAGAGACCGCATCGTCTCCCAATCCAGTGTAATCCTTTGAAGCCATGGTATCCATGCCGGACGGGAAAATCAGCGAGGCTCCGGGAATCACGAAGACTCCGACGAGCGCGAGCATAATAATGTTTTTTAGTCGTCTCATCTTTCGTCTCCTTTCAGTATGTTGTCACAATCCTTTACAGGTGCAGCGACTCACCGGAGAATACCGGTCGGGGCTCTGTCTGTACGGATGACTGATTAGACACATGGTTTCTGCAAAAAAGTCACCCATCACAAATAAATTTCAAATCACCTGACAGATTAATGCCTTGAGATAAGCTGTTTCTGGCATGGCCAGGAGGCTTGGATGATCCGGCCCCTGTCCCAACACTTCCAGAACTCTCAGGCGTCGCGAACTTTGAATCGAGGCGGTCAGGACAAGATCGAGGAAGTCGTCGAGAGACAAATGATGAGAGCATGAGCATGTTACGAAAAGACCACCGGGCCGCAGCTTCATCAAGGACCTTTTGTTGAGGTCAAAATAGCCTCGCTTGCCTTCAGCCAGTTTAGCCTTGCTTTTGACGAAAGCAGGCGGATCAGCAATCACAACATCCCAAAAGCCTTCAGACTTTTTCAGGAAATCAATGCAGTCGTGTTTCACTAACTCGACCCGCTCCTCGACCCCGTTCAGCGCGGCGTTCTTCCTGGCTGCGTCCAAGGCGTTAATGGATGAATCCACGGCTACCGCCTCGCACTTGGCTCTGGCCGCCGCATTTATAGCCCATGCTCCCGAATAGCAGAAGAGATCCAAGACTCTGGCGCCTTCAGGCAGGTACTTGACCAGACTCATCCGGTTAAATTCCTGATCCAGGAAGAAACCCGTCTTCTGACCACTCTCGACATCCACCCTGAATTTAAGTCCGTTCAGGTCTATGTCGACATGTTCCGGCAACTCGCCGTAACCGAGTCTTTTGTGCCGGGGTATTGATTCCAGATCCCTCACGGGCAAGTCGTTCCTGATGTAGACGGCAACCGGAGAGCAAAGCTCAACAATAGCTTCAACCACCATGTCCATCAGCGCATCGACTCCTGCGGTGGAACTCTGGATAACATAGACATCGCCATACCTGTCTATGATAAGACCAGGGATCAGGTCAGACTCCCCGTAAAACATCCTGTAAGCATTACTTGCCCTGCACATGGTCGATCGTCTGGAATTGGCCTCACGGATTCTCTGCTTAATGAATGAAGCGTCAATGTCGGTTTTCTCCCGGGAAATAATCCTGGCGGTGATGAGGCTATTGGGGTTGAGATATACCATTCCAAGGAAATTACCGCCGGAGTCGCAAAGCTCGTCAATCGAGCCTTTCTCGATGTCCGACACGTTTGGTGTGTCAACCTCATTTGAAAAGACCCATAGATGGCCTTTCCTGATTCTCTTGTCTGCGTTTTTTTTAAGTTTTATCACTATTTGGACCGTATCTGTGG
>CALDNG010000313.1 GCA_937915285.1 uncultured Desulfomonile sp.
GACCGGTTTGGGGAATGAGATGTCAGGAGAGGGTGTGATGAGCATGGGGAGAGCTTTTCAGTTCGCAGGAGCCAGGTGCGCATTGATGAGTTTGTGGTCGGTGGCTGAAGATTCATCCATCTTTCTGGTTGAGGATTTTTTCCGCGAGGTCAAGAACGGAAAATCCAGGCTCGAAGCCCTTGTTCACGCCAGGAATCAATTGCGCCAAAAGGGTTACGAACATCCCTTCTTTTGGGCGCCTTTCATACTGGTGGGAGAAGTATCTTAAAACTAGATTCTATTTTGGTCCTCTGGTATCGGGGAGCCTTCTGACAAGTTTCAACATAGACCAGCACATTGATTTGTACGCCCCAATCGAGCTGATGTTTCTGTTTTTTTGTATCAGGCGTCTTTGACTCCAAACCCGTCTGATGTCTCTCAGAGCGTCCACAATGCCCGAGAAAGCGGGTTTTGCTTTTCCTATCCTGATTTTTTCAAGGGCCAGGGCGATAGTTATGGCAAGGTTCACTGGAAACACAAAAACAAAGAGAGGGGAGGGGTAGTTTTTAATGAACGTCCAAATCCTGTTTCTGAATCCGTGGTATATCGCAAAATCCCCATATCTGCCGACAGACTCTGATCCCAGATGGGTCACGACGGATTCTCTCAACAAGATGCACTTTCGCCCCCTCAGCCTGAGCCTGAACCCAAGATCAACATCCTCACAGTAACAGAAGAAATCCTCGTCGAATCCGTTCACTTCCCTCAAATCGCTCGCCCTGTAGAATGCGGCTGCGGCGCAAGGGGAGAAGATCTCTTTGTCGCTTTCCAACGATGGGAGCGGTGAGCCGTATCCTCCCCTCCAGAATATCCCCAATCCAGAGTAGACATCCCCAAGACCATCCAGTCTGGACTGGTCCCGCTCCTGTAACTGGACGCATCCAAATATGCTGACGCCCTGATGTCTTGCCTCGCCCTCAATAAACTTTTCCAACCAGTCGACTGCTGGAAAGGCATCCGGGTTAAGTGTTGCAACCCATGGTGTTTCAACCATTTCGAGGGCCGTATTGTTGGCCGCGGCAAATCCCGTGTTTCTCTTGAGCGAGACAACACGGAATCTTTCATCCAGCCCACGTAAAACATCCAGAGAATTGTCGGTAGACGCATTGTCCACTACTATTGCCCTGAACTGCCCATAGGTCTGAATGCTAAGACATTCGACGCAACGACGGATGTAAGCCGCTCCGTTATAATTAACTATTATTGCGGTTACCTTATCCATTGTATTCATCTCTTCAGAGAAACATGATTCTCCTGGGCTTCTGAAAAGCACGCCGTCAAAAAGCTTTGATTATTTCCAACCGTAAGTCTATCATTGCATTTTTGACTCATGTAATCCAAACATGAAAAAGTTTCTTTTCTAAATCTGTTAAGCCAGTCAAACGACGATTGGGAATAATTAGACAGAAAGTTGGGTTTTGTATGCATCCTAGAGTTTACGTGGCCGGACATACAGGTATGGTTGGGTCCGCTATTTGCCGAAGACTGGCCGCAGAAAACATGACTGTTGTAAAACCTTCATCAAGGGTTGATTTGACCAATCAAGGCGCGGTTAATGAACTCATTTCCGAACTTGCGCCTGACTGGATTTTCCTGGCTGCCGCAAGAGTAGGTGGCATACACGCGAATTCAAGTTTCCCTGCCGACTTCATCTATGTAAACCTGATGATTGAATGCAACCTCATCAGGGCAGCCTTTGAGAATAATGTAAAAAAGCTTTTGTTTCTAGGTAGTTCCTGTATATATCCGAGAAATTGTCCGCAACCGATAAAAGAACAATACCTGTTGTCAGACTATTTAGAGCCAACAAACAAACCTTATGCCATTGCAAAAATAGCTGGAATCGTTATGGCCCAGTCGTTCAGTCGTCAATACGGTTGCAATTTCATCTCCGTGATGCCTTCCAATCTTTATGGGCCTTTCGACAATTTCGATCTCAAGGAGTCGCATGTCATCCCCGCGCTGATCAGGAAGACTCATGAAGCGAAGATATCAAACGCCCCTTTTGTGGAGATATGGGGAACCGGTAAGCCTTTTAGGGAGTTCCTGCATGTGGATGACCTGGCCGACGCCTGTCTGTTCCTGATGAAATATTACCATAGCGCGGAACTCATAAACATCGGTTCAGGAACTGATCAAAGCGTAACCGAACTTGCTGAAAGAATCAGGGATGTCGTCGAATACAGGGGTGAAATCCGATTCAACCCCGCGATGCCGGACGGAACACCAAGAAAACTGCTTGATATCTCAAAGTTAAAGGCCCTGGGCTGGTCTCCCTCAATAAACCTCTCAGAAGGCTTGAGAAGAACTTACGCCTGGTACCTGGAAAACGAGGCTATTGCGCGAAAGTGAGCTTGGCCTACCCAATTCATTCATTTCCGTTAGGAGTCCCCAGAATACCAAAGCCTTAAAAATCCTTTCCCAAGTTGGACCTCAGGATTCAAGGGCCTTAAGGTTGACTTCCAGATACTTTGAAGGGGTTGATTGTCGGACAGCCTCCTTCATGGTATCCATGTCAAATGGCAATAGGCCCCTCCTGGTGAGTATCCCCAGCATAATGACATTTGCGCTCTCTGAAAGACCGAGTTTCTTGGCCATGTCGCTGGCCGGAACCGGAATGACGTTATCTGTCGATTTTCTTAGTTCGCTTTCAATTTCATCGAGGCCTGGATAATCGGCTATGCCAAGTCTGACGGACAGCGGTTGGAACCTCTGTGTATTGTAAATTACCGTTCCCCCCTTCTTCAGGAATGGTATGGCCCTAAGGGCTTCCAGTGGCTCGAGGGCAAAAACAATATCAGCCCCTCCCTTTATTATGAGGGGACTTCCCGCGATATTTTCTCCAAGCCGTATAGTTGAAACAACCACTCCGCCCCTTTGAGCAAGTCCGTGTGTTTCCGATCCTATGGCCCTGATGCCTTTCATGCTTGCCGCTCGAGTCAGAATGTTCGAGACCGAACCTATTCCAAACCCTCCAACACCGCATACATAAATGTTCAAGACGTCCGTAGCCATTTTAAACTCTCCTGAAATCATCAATCCGTTTCATCGGCTTATTGATGAGCGGACATGTCTGGACGCAACTGGCGCAACCTATGCACAAGTCTGTGTTTATCTGGACCTTGCCTTCATGGGCCCTTTCTATCGCAGGGCAGGCGAATTTCTTCAGACAGTTCTGGATATTCTTGCAAATGTCATGGTCGATCATGAGGGGATTAGGCAGCCTGCCAGCTCGCTTATCAATCCTGGAACGACGCAGGGCGCATGGCTCATCCTGAATGACTACAGCCACACCACCATCGGGCGAATGCGCAAATTCGAAGGCTCTCTTGAGAGCGTCTTCAACCTTTGAGGCCTCGTAGGACGGCGCCCTTTCAACGAACCTGACTCCGAATGCCCTCAAAACATCGTCTATCGGAATTTTTGGGGCCTCTCCTGTCGCTCCATAGCCGCTGTTTGGGTTGGGCTGATGCCCAGTCATGGCCGTAATACCGTTGTCCATGACCATTATTACCTGGCGATGCTTGTTGTAAACTGCGTTAACAATTCCAGGCATTGCCGCATGAAAGAATGTTGAGTCGCCGACAAAACTTAGAACCGGTTCATCTGGAAAGGCCTTGGACATGGCGCTGGCGGCCGGAGCCCCCGAACCCATGCAATAAAGCAGGTTCCCCAAGCGGTAAGGCGGCAGGAAGCCCAATGAGTAGCATCCGATATCAGCCATGGAAAAAGCTTCTTTCCCCTTGCCTATGGCTTTAGTGGCCGCAAAAAAGGCCGTCCGGTGTCCACAGCCTGGACAGAGTTGAGGAGATCGCACAGGAACAGGTAAGGTAGGTTCCTGGAAATCCAGTCCAGATTCAATCCCCAGGTGGGATGATATTATTCTCACCATCCGGGTGGGGTCATATTCTCCGATCATTAGCTCAAGCTCATCAGGTTGCCCGGACTTACCTATTACCCTGGAGTTGATCCCCTGGTTGAAACAAAGCAGTTTCACCTCATTTTCAATTACTGGGTCCAGTTCCTCAAAAACGTAAACCTTTTGTGATGATCCGATGAAATCGGATACAACCTCTCTGGGAAGGGGATGAGTCATTCCCAGCTTGAGAATTTCAGCGCTAACACCCAGGAACTCCAACGCGCTCACGGTCGACTGGAATGTGTGTCCATAGGTGATTATTCTGATTAAGGGTATGTCATCGCCGACTCTGATGACTTTGTTTATGATATGATTATCCAGCTCAATCCTTATCTTCTCCAGGTTCTGAAGGGCTTTTCTTTTCAGAGGTGGGAATGTTCCCGGAAGAGGAATGTAACCGCCGTCTCGCTGCATTGTTTCGTTATCCCATTTGGGAGTTACCGCCGTTGTGTCAATCGCATACAGTGTTACCGGACCGGTTTGGTGGCATGTCCTGGTGGTGGTCCTTATGAAAACCGGAGCGCTGTATTTACGGGATACACTCATGGCAAGCCTGAAAAAGTCCTTGGCCTCTTGCGGCGTTGCAGGCTCAAGCAGCGGCAGATATCCAAT
>CALDNG010000314.1 GCA_937915285.1 uncultured Desulfomonile sp.
GTTCCTGGAGCCCAAAGACATACCTGACCTACCAAATATCCTTGGAAAGGCCCTGAGGCGGCCAGGTAGTTCATTACAGGCGAAGACCTCCGGACAAACCGCGCTGGGGAACGGTCGACTACTTACTACTCCCGCTTATGCCTACTTGCGCGTCTCAGACGGTTGCGACAGAAAATGCGCCTATTGTTCAATCCCCATGATCAGGGGAAGCATGATTAGCGAACCGATCGAGAAATTGGAAGCGGAAGCTATCGAGCTGGCCGCAGGCGGAGCCTCTGAACTAGTCCTGGTGGCTCAGGATTTATGCTCATATGGCCTCGATGTTGGCCTGAAAAACGGTCTGAACAGGCTTCTTGTAAGACTGGAAAAAATAGATCAGTTTTCATGGATCAGGTTGATGTATCTTCATCCCAACGGATTTCCCAAGGGCCTGTTCAGTATGATGAGGGATTCCGAGAAAATTCTTCCCTACCTGGATATCCCGATTCAGCATATTTCAGAAAATGTCCTCAAGAATATGGGACGTCCTTGGAAAAGCGGCGCCATCAAAAAAATCATTGAAACTGCGAGAAATGAAGTTCCCGGCATTGTTTTAAGGACTACCGTAATGGTCGGTTATCCTGGTGAGAGTGACGATGACTTTGATGAACTCAGAAAATTTGTCGAATGGGCTGAAATAGACAGGGTAGGGGTGTTTGCCTATTCTCCGGAAGAGGGAACACGGGCTTTTGAATTGAGTGATACCGTGACGCCTGAAACAAAACAGGCTCGAATGGACGAGATTGTAGAAATACACTCAAGATACCAGCAGCGTAGAAACAGGGACAAGATTGGGGATGTTGAAGCGGCGATAGTGGAGGGTTATTCTTCGGAGACCGAGCTTCTTTTACAGGGAAGGCTCTGGGATCAGGCGCCTGAGGTGGATGGAAGTCTGTTCATAACTGATGGAAACGCCGAGGCTGGTGGCATATATCGGGTTCGGATTAATGAATTCAATGGACCGGATTTCTTCGGGGAGATAGTCTGATGGTTTAGCGAGGCCCCACCGGTTCGATGGCGCCTGCGCTACCTCTAAATGACGAACAAGGCTACTGTTTAGGAGCTGAACTCTTTGCCTTGGTGTTTTTCTTGGGTTTGGAGGTCTGTTTGACCGGCGCCTGGTTTGCGTATTGTGGCGTCCCGTAACCATAGTTACCATAGCCATACTGTGGGGCATTATAGTAAGAAGCTGAATTGCCGTAACTGGACCCTCCCCAGGAGGGAAAGCAACCCGCTCAACTAGCTCCTGCCGTGGTGATCATGGCTGTGAAAGCCACTAGGCAGGCAACTGCGCCAAATGTTAACATTCTTTTGATCAAAATTTGTCCTCCTAATTCTGCATACCTTATAAGAAACCTGGATCATTTTAATCAAAAGATGATTTTTGTCATCAAAATTCTGTCCAGGTACTCCGGAGCGGTTCAAAAAGGCTCTGACGCAGAGTCGGTTGAATCCCTGATAAGGCAGAATTGAAGCCAAAGCTACAGGCAAGTGCGTCAAGTGGCATTCGATCTATTTATTTGCTTAGGTCAACTGGATACACTATACTAAAAAATTAAATTGATGCAGTTCAGACACGGTAACTGGAAAATTAAGCCGGCCCTGGAGTGGCATTCCACGGGTTTATTACTAAATTAATGGTTGAGCGCAGTCCAGACGTTCACGGTAAAGGGGTCTTGATCAAGACTGCCTTGGGTAAAGTGGCTGGATTCATTATGGCAGCAAGAATGGAGTTTTTGTGATGGAATCGCTTGGAGTATGTTTAGGCGCCTCTACTTTAACAATGGTTCGTTTGAGGCGGGATGGGTCTACAACGGAGTTGGTGTCTGTAAATGTCATCACTCACGAAGGCAATCCCAGGCAAACACTTGTAGACACTCTTGAGAATATACCGGATATCAGCGATATGACTCTTGCCGTGACGGGCAGAAAATTCATCAACTATATCGACTTGACGACAATTTCTGAACCGGAGGCGGTTGAAGAGGCTGTAAGCCATCTACTGGCGGACAAGCCGGAATACAAGGTTATAGTGAGCGCTGGCGGGGAAACTTTCCTCGTTTATCATCTCGATGAAGAGGGCAAGATTCAGGGCATACAAACGGGCAACAAGTGCGCATCAGGCACTGGTGAGTTTTTCCTGCAGCAGATTGGCCGTATGAACGTGACACTGGACGAGGTTGCGAGTTTTGAAATTTCGGAGCAGCCCCACAAGGTGTCTGGCAGGTGTAGCGTTTTCTGCAAGAGTGACTGTACTCACGCCCTTAACAAGGGGATTCCGAAAGACCAGGTTGTAAGTGGCCTTGCCAAGATGATGGCAGGCAAGATTGTAGAACTGCTGAAAAAATTGCCCAAGAAATCCGTTGTCCTGATAGGTGGCTCTTCCCAGAACAGGAGCATGGCGCACTTTTTGGAACAGGAGATTGAAGACCTTTATATTCCTAAGCAGGCGCCATACTTCGAAGCTTATGGAGCAGCCCTTTGGGCCTTTGATCATGAGACCAAGTCTTATACCGGTTCTGAAAGCGTCTTCAAAAAGAGATCGTCCGCTTTCGGCTATCTTGAGCCGCTATCCCGTTTTCGCGAAATGGTTTCTTTCAAGAACCGGGCTCGGGGACTTCCACAGCCGATGGATGAGTGCATACTCGGGCTGGATGTGGGATCTACCACGACCAAGGGCGTAATCATGAGGCGGTCGGACAAGGCAATCCTGGCAGCGGATTACCTGCGGACCGATGGTGACCCAGTGGGCGCTTCCCGAAGGGTTTACAAGAGTTTGGCCCACCAGGTTGATGTCCCGGTCAAGATCCAGGGACTTGGGGTTACAGGTTCGGGACGTCAGATTGCAGGCCTGCACGCAATGACTGAGGGAGTCATTAACGAGATCATAGCCCATGCGGCCGCAGCGGTCCATTTTGATCCCGAGGTCGATACCATATTTGAAATCGGTGGACAGGATGCCAAGTACACCTACATCACTAACGGTGTGCCTAGTGATTATGCGATGAACGAGGCCTGCAGCGCAGGAACAGGATCTTTTCTGGAGGAATCGGCCAAAGAGAGTCTTGGTTTAAAGGTGACGGACATTGGCAAGGTTGCCTACAGCGCTGTCAAACCACCAAATTTCAATGACCAGTGCGCTGCCTTCATTGGCTCGGACATCAAGAACGCCGCCCAGGAAGGTATCCCCGTTAGTGACATAGTAGCGGGTCTTGTTTACTCAATTTGCATGAATTACTCCAATCGTGTCAAAGGCAACAGACCGGTTGGAAAGAAGGTTTTCATGCAGGGAGGGGTCTGTTACAACGAGGCAATCCCGGCGGCCATGGCTGCTTTAACCGGTAAGGAGATCGTGGTTCCTCCTGAACCCGGTCTCATGGGAGCCTTCGGAGTCGCGCTGGAAGTGGAAAGACGCATCCAGATCGGGCTCATGAAGTAACAGCCGTTTGACATGGAAGCGCTTGCGAACAGGAAGGTCACCTACAAGAAGAGCTTTGTATGTGGCGGTGGGAAGGAAAAATGCGACAGGCGC
>CALDNG010000315.1 GCA_937915285.1 uncultured Desulfomonile sp.
CGGGTTTCTCGAACAAGACGAGACAAAAGAAGAACCCACAAGTCTTTGACCTGCGTCAATTTGTCAAAATGCCCCGAATGCTCGCAGGCGATGGCCTCCCATCGCATTTGTCCTTCTTGTGGTTACTACAAGAACAGGGTTGTAATCGAGACTGCGTCATAAGGGCTGAGTCAATGACAGGCTCCTCACGGTTGGTCAACAAGAAAATCGCAGTTATGTTCCCGGGTCAAGGCTCGCAGTTCGTTGGCATGGCTGATGATTTACTTGCGTGCAGCGCTTTGGCTCGCGAGCGCATGGCTCATGCTGATAGCGTGTTGGGCTATCCGCTGAGTAAGATAATGTCTGGGGCGTCAGAGGGTGAGCTTGGGCGGACTGTATACACCCAACCCGCGATTTTTGTTCATTCCATGATGCTGTGGGACATATTGAACGCAGCCATTGAGTTGACACCAATTGTAGGGGCTGGACATTCGCTGGGCGAATATTCGGCCCTATGCGCCGCTGGAGTCATTGGATTTGATGACGCATTGCGCTGCATTAACGTGCGTGCCCAGGCGATGGACTCGGCCCAACCGCAAGGAGCTTTCGGTATGATGGCCGTTGTTGGCCTTGCTAGGGAAAGAGTTGTGGAAATACTTGGCTCGATCAATACAGCGTCTCCGATAAGCATTGCAAACATCAACTCGCCTGATCAGATTGTGCTGTCTGGGTCTCTTGAAGCGCTGGACATTGCGGTTGCGGCATTTAGCGGAGAAAAGCGTACTCGATGTGTCATGCTACCGGTGTCTTCCGCTTTCCACACCGAACATATGGCTACAGCCAAGGACACCCTGTTCAGATTCATTCAGGAAATTGATTTAAAACCTCAGCGTTTCCCGGTAATTTCGAATGCCACCGCCCTGGAGTTTCCGCAGGAGACTCTGGCAATAAAAAAATTGTTGTCAGATCAGGTAACCCATACCGTATTGTGGCATGAAAGCGTTTTGACGATGCAGAAGGCGCAGGCGGACTGCTTCGTGGAGATAGGCCCGGGGAAGGTCCTGACAGGTCTCATGAAGAGAATCAATAGAAATGTTGAATGCTATAACATATCCTGTATGTCGGATATCCAATTCTCCTCAGGCGTTAGCTGATGACATTTACTTTTGATGTCTCTCTCAAAAACAAAACTGCCCTTGTTACCGGCGCGTCACGTGGCCTGGGTCGATCAATTGCTTTATCGCTGGCCAATTCCGGAGCTTTTGTTGTAATTAATTATAGGGGATCGGAATCCAACGCTCAAGAAACGCTGGACATTGTCAGATCGCATGGCGCCGATGGCATGCTCAAGAAATTTGATGTGGCCAGTTTTGAGGAAGTCGACAAGGCTATCGCTGAAGTTGTTTCGGAACGTGGATCCTTAGAGTTGCTGATAAACAACGCGGGACTCTCCAGAGACGGACTAATAGGACGGATGAAGCCCCAGGATTGGAATGACGTTATTTCAACCAACCTTTCGGGAACTTTTAATACCTGCCGAGCCGTCAGCAAGACGATGATTCGTCGTCGATATGGACGCATCATCAACATTGGCAGCGTGGCAGGCGAGGTCGGGAATGGGGGCCAGGTAAACTATTCTGCTTCAAAGGCAGGTTTGATTGGCTTTACAAAGGCTCTAGCGCGCGAACTGGCGCCCAGGAACATACTAGTGAACTGCGTTTCACCCGGCCTGATATCAGGCGGCATGAGCGATAACCTGAACGAAAAACAGACACAGGCCATCATTGAGCATGTGCCATTGGGACGCCTGGGCGAACCGGAAGATGTCTGCGCAGCTGTGGTTTTTCTTTGCTCGGATATGGCCAATTACATTACCGGCCAGGTCCTGAGAGTAAATGGTGGGCTCTACATGTGAGGTCACCTGCCATATTATTTTTACTGATTAATTTTGGATGTAATAAAAAGGGCTTATATAGTCAGACAGATTCGGAGGAGTTCAGTCATGGATGAAATCGAAAAAAAGGTTGTAGACCTCATCGCTGAGGTTCTTGTCGATGTCAACAAGGATAATATACAGCTTGATTCGAAGATTGTCGAAGATCTCGGAGCAGAGTCACTGGATATCTACGACATGATAGCTCTGCTGGAAGATGAATTCGGCATGGAAATTAGCGATGAAGAGGTCGAAAAAATCCAGACTGTCCAGGATGTCGCAGATTTCATAAGGGCCCAGAAACAGGCTTAAGCCAAACAACCAATCGCATCCGGATCAATGGAGGATTCGTTGAGACGTCGTGTCGCAGTAACAGGCATGGGCATGGTTACGTGTCTTGGTAGCGGCGTGGACACCAATTGGAACGCCGTGACATCGGGACAATCCGGTATCGGAAACATAACCCAGTTTGACACTACCGGTTTTCTGACTCAGATAGCGGGGGAAGTCAAAAAGGGTTTTGACACTTACGGCGTCATTCCCAACAAAGAGTTGCGCCGTCTGGACAGGCATCAGCAGTTTGCTCTCGTGGCGGCCCACGAAGCGGTATTATCCTCTGGTCTTGAGATACCTCCATCTGAACCTTACCGTCATGCGGTAATAGTTGGATCCGGAATGGGTGGCCTCCGAACCATAGAAGACGGCCATGACGTTCTGAAGAACAAGGGTCCCAAAAGGATGCCTCCCTTGGTTATCCCCATGGTGGTTTCCAACCTTACGCCCGGACTGCTTTCTATGAAATACCAGTTCAAAGGTTGTAACTTCGGCGTTGTCAACGCATGCACTTCCGGGGCTTCAGCCATAGGCGAGGCGTTCAGGCTTGTATCATGCGGATATGCTGATGTTGCAATGACTGGTGGCACTGAAGCCGTGGTAAGCGCCTTCTCGGTTTCAGCGTTCAACGCTATTCGGGCGCTCTCTGTGCGAAACAGTGAGCCTCAGAAGGCGTCACGACCGTTCGACAGGGACAGGGATGGGTTTGTTCTGGCTGAGGGTTCAGGAATAATAATCCTTGAGTCTTTTGAGCGCGCAGTGGACCGGGGCGCAAAAATATACGCAGAGATGGTTGGTTATGGGGCTACTGGTGACGCATATCATCTGGTTATGCCAGACCCCGAAGGAGCCGGAGCCTTTAATGCCATGAGACTCGCCATAGAAGAAGCCGCTATTACTCCTGAACAGATTTCCTATGTAAACGCGCACGGCACATCAACGGAACTCAACGATCGTATTGAGAGTTTTGCGATAAGAAGAGTTTTTGGTTCACATGCTGACGCGCTTTCCGTTAGCTCGACAAAATCCATGACCGGGCACATGATAGGGGCGGCCGGGGCAGTTGAAGCGATCTTGAGCATCATGGCAATCCGAACGGACACGATTCCTCCGACTATAAACCTGGATAACCCTGATCCCGATTGCGATCTTGACTACACCCCGCATAAGGCAGTTCCAAAAACGGTCAACTACGCCATGTCAAACAGTTTCGCGTTTGGTGGTCAAAATGCGGCCCTTATCTTCACAAAGGCTT
>CALDNG010000316.1 GCA_937915285.1 uncultured Desulfomonile sp.
TACAGTTCCAAGGTCCGTGACAAAACAGGCGGCCAGGATGATCTTTCCGAGATCGGTCCTGTTGAGACCCGTTTGAACCATCACTGCGTAAACAACTGCCACAGAGGTAGTAGATAGGGCTATTCCACATATTTTGGATGCGTCCGCAGTCCAACCCGCTACATAGTAGGCGTAGGCCATTGCGCCCAGAAACGGTAGAAGAAAACTGAGAAAACCTATGGCTATGCTTTCCCTGGCGTATTTTCGTAAAATTTCAGGTTCGATTTCAGCCCCTGCCAGGAATGTCAACAGGATGGCTCCAAATCCAGCCAGAAAGCTTATCCATTCCGTGTTTGGGTCAAGCCCGAGGTAGTTACCGCCAATCACTCCCACAAATATTTCAACAAGAGCCACCGATATTGATGTTCGGATCGATATCAGACTGGCTATCAAGGCAAGCCCAACCCATGTCATTGCCACATACCAGGTCTGTTCCATGAAAAGCTCCGGTTCCGAAGTAGAACTGTGTCTTCTATGCATACATCTATTTGCTGGGATTTAGAATTTTTTTGCGGCCTGAAAATAAAAAGATTTAAAAACTCAATAAGTCGTGGGGGGATTATACCGGGTAAATTCAGGAACAGACGCAAATGGCAAACTCAAGGTTATGCCATTTGCGGAGTGGATATAGCCTGGTTTGATCTCCGTGAGGTTTGGACAAACTCATTTCAAAGGTCTCACCAGGCTCTAAGTGCGAGTGTTGGAGCTTTTCAGTTTCTGAGGAACGTCCTGGCGACAACCAGATCTTCCCTGATTTCTACCCAGGCCTCAATATCTGAGAATTCCAGACGGTCGATGGCTTCGCCAGCCTGATTACGGAACTCGATCCTGGCCTTTCCACATTCGTCTAATTCAGAGACTACAACGTCTTTCAGATCAAACCTCAAACCTACTCCAAGAGCTTTCAGACCCGACTCTTTCAAGGACCAGATTGCATTTAGGGTTCGCCACCTGTCCGGACCATCGCCGGCAATGCGAATTTCCGACTCATCGAAGTAATCATTGACCCATGATTCGCTTCTCTGCTCGATTTTTTCAATGTCTATACCGAAACCTACGAAATTGCTCTCAGACGCGGCTGCGGCCATAGCCAGACCATTAGAGTGCGTCAGCGATATTGAGCCCACTTTCTTGCCGGCCTGATGCGCCAGTTCAGCATAAGGTTTACCAAGACTGTCCTGAAGAATCCTTATGTCGGTAGCAACCGTGTCACCCTTCCCTTCCATGGCCAAAAGGCGTTGTATTGACTGCTTGAGCGCAATTCTGCCACCCATCCATTCTTTTTGTCTCTTGGGGGTTGATTTAGATTTTGCCTCGGCAATCTCTTCTGGTGTGAGATTCCTTACAATCTCACTGGACCCAAAAAAATCATCATCCTCAATCAATGCCCCGATCTCAACTGTGGCTTCATGCAGTTTTCCAACAAACTTGGCTTTTGCTTCAAGCTCTATCATTTCTACGCCGTAAAGGCTGGCCATCAGATTACCGTCCTGATCCTTTATCCAGCCATCAAACCTGAATCGCGATCGATCCTCCTCCGAGGCTGCCGTGACAACCTCCCTGCGCCTTAGTTCACCATCGAATGGTATGGAATCCGCCTTGTGAATGATGGCCTTCTCAATCCTGATCGGGAGAGCCATAACACCATGAGATTCCATTCCAAAGGCAGCCACAGCCTGGAATACTGCTTCTACCGCAGCAGGAATCACATCGGAAAACATGCTCGGCCTCTGCTCGGTGTCCCTGTAGCGGAACCTGATCGCATTCCATTCTCCCTCTATGGAGCAATGGTCCAGTAGCCTGAAAGCCGGGCCGTGGAAGAATTGTTCGTATATTTCAGAATATGGGACAAACAGCGATTGGCTCCAAAATTCAGGTACGGGCCATTCCGGAATACCCGGTTGCGCTGCATTCAGCCTGCATTCGTGATGAATGCGTGGCTCACCGAAGGGCCTGCCCTCCTTGTCAGTAAAAATTGAAGTTATCCTGGCCTTATAAGTTGGGTTGGAGGTTTCAGATCCTTCTTCGGGCCAGATTTCGATCTCAGCCCTGAAAGGATCATTCCTGAAAACCTTGAGAGGCTGCAGATAACGCACATCCGAAAAAGTCACATTACCCGCCTCGGGGTTTACAACCCGATACGCTCCCCTCATGAGTTCCAATCCTCCAACCCCTGGAAACACCGCAGCCCTGTTAATGCGGTGATGATCCAACAAAGGATGTTTGGGATCGAGGAATATCTCAATCCTGGCTTTTTGTCCGGGGACCAGTTCCAGTATTTTTGCCTTTTGACCACCGATGAGCAGGTCGGAGTCTTTTTCCAGCGATGGTATGTCAAACGCCTGATTACCGAAGGGCCCCAGCTTACCGGCTGCCAGGACTTCGGGCGATGAGCCGGTCCTGTAGATTTCAGCCTCCAAAAGCTCAGCTCCCACCCTCGGAGGTATAAAATCAATCCCCGCAGTCTCCAGAGTGGCTTGAACGCTCCCCCTGACAGCCATACCGATTTCAGCCCATGGAGCCCAGTCAATAACGGTGGCCCTTATATCCGAACTGTGGCTGATATATCTCATCATGTGAGCCAGCGAGTCATTGGCCGCAGAATAATCAAGCTGGGCGATATTGCCGAAACGGCCTGATACACTCCCAAAACCAATGATCCTCCTCGGTGGCAATCCATGTCCTTCAAGTGAACTCAATACGTTCCGAAAGCCTTGCGTCTTCACGCCGTAGACCAGTTCAATCTGTTCAAGAGTCTTTGATTTGAGAGCCTTACTGATGTCAAGACCTGCCCCATGCAAAACCATGTCCACACGTCCGCAAACAGCAGCCACATCTCCGATAAAGTCATCAACTGCGGCATTGTCGAGAATATCGACGGAACGATACATGACTTCACAGCCAAGACGCTTTAGCTCATTGATATTATTGAAGACCTCCCCTTCTCCTCGCATTCTGGAAAGCTCTTTTTCAACTTTTACAGGCGTGGGAGCGATTGCCTCTCGCTTCATCTGTTCAACTACGCGGTTGCGCTCTTTGAGCCAGTCATCGTCACTAAATTTTGCGTAAGCCTCAGCCATCGGCGATTGTTCCGTCCTACCCAGCAACACGAAGGTAAAGGGATTAACCTGAGCCAGTTTCTTGAGGCATTCAGCGGTGATACCCCTGGCCCCTCCGGTAACGAGAATCACATCTCCAGGATTCAGAGCGTTCCTGGATGGCCCTACGGAGACTTTGGAAAACCTTATGGCCTCCAGCCCGCCGTTTGCGTCTGTAGCGGTCTCCAGGGGATATTCCGTGGACAGCGAATTAATTATCACCCGGGTTTTATTCTCAATGCTCAGACCAGGATTTAAGTCTATGACCCTTGAAAATGTTTCCGGATGTTCTTTTGCAAATGATTTAGCTGCCCCAGTCAAAGCCCCTATTTTGTATCCGAGAGGTATAGGATTCCTGAACCCGTAAGCTCCGTCCTCCTGAACTACTGTCAACAAAGCAGTAGGGCCATTCTCGAAAAGACGTGCAAG
>CALDNG010000317.1 GCA_937915285.1 uncultured Desulfomonile sp.
TCTTCTGAAATCATGCCAGCGCTGATTGCGTCAATGCGCTTTCTGGCAACTATTACAGGGGTATCTTTTAGCCTGCTGGCCATCAAGTAAGGCTCATCACCGCATTCTTCGGGACTGACAAGCGGATGGCCGGATTTCCCATCACTTACGATAAGGAATCGTCCTTTGTACGACCCCTTGTAACCTCTTGAGCTGATCACCGGTTTAAACCCGGCTTGTCTGAGTCTCTGAGCTATCAGCATTGCACAAGGCGTCTTTCCACTTCCCCCCATGGCTATAGCGCCCACTGAAATTACCGGAATGGGGGCTTTTTCAGCTTTTGAAATGTTGACCGAGTAAGTCCACGCCCAGGTCTTTTGGAGCATGGAGTAAAGCCTGGAAGCCAGCGCTGATGCCAAGGTTTGCATCCTCTTGATCAAATGCCTTCTCAATTATGCTGATGGTTCAACTGCCCATTGCTGTTCAGCGTCTGGGATGCAAACTGTAGCCTGTACAGACGTGCAAACGCCCCATCAATAGCCAACAATTCGTCGTGAGATCCCTGTTCCACTATTTTACCGTCTACCAGGACATAAATTCTGTCTGCGTTTCTGATCGTGGACAGGCGATGGGCTACTACCATTGTAGATCTACCCTTCATGAGGGTTTCTATTGCTCCCTGAACAGCGGTCTCTGAATCGGAGTCGAGATTTGATGTCGCCTCATCGAGGATAAGAATGGGAGGATCCTTCAGAAGGGCCCTAGCAATAGCTATTCGTTGTCGCTCACCACCCGATAGTTTTATGCCGTTCTCTCCGATCATGGTGTCGTACCCATTGGGGGTGGCCATTATGAATTCGTGGGCATGAGCGGCAATTGCAGCTTCAACGACCTTATCGTGAGACAGGTCCGGCCGGCCGTACGCTATGTTGTTTCTTATTGTGTCATCGAAAAGTATCGTCTGCTGAGTTACTATGCCTATGTTTTCCCTGAGGGATTTCTGAGTAACCTCCCTGACGTCCATACCGTCGATTAGCACTCGACCAGCAGTGACATCGTAGAATCGTGGGGCCAGATCAAGCAGGGTGCTTTTCCCCGCTCCGCTTTCACCCACTAGCGCTATGGCCTCACCAGGGGCTACATGCAAAGAAACATCCCTCAGCACTACCGTGTCATCATATCCAAAGCTTACCTTGTCGTATATCAATTCCCCCCTGACTCGACCAAGGCTTATGGCGTCCGATCTATCCATGACATCTTCAGGGGTGTCAAGTAGCGCAAATATCCGTTCACCGGCGCTTATGCCCTCCTGAATGGTAATATTCACCTCATTGATTCTTTTAATGGGTTCATAAAGCATGATGAGGGCGGCCATGAAAGAAAAGAAAGTGCCTTGAGTCGACTGTCCATTGATGACCTGATAGCCACCATAAAACACGATGGCGCAAACGCCGAATCCACCAAGTGTCTCCATCACAGGATTGGACAAGGCCCTGACCTTGAATCTCCTCATGAACGCGTTGAACAATGTCTCATTGACCCTTGAGAACCTTTCCTTCTCATAGTCTTCCATGGCAAAGGCCTTTACTATCCTGATTCCGGTGATAGTTTCATTGAGCCTCTCGGTGATGTCTTCCAGTGAGACAAGCATACGACGGGAATATTTTTTCAGGCGTCTGCCAAAGTTGAGCAACGGATAAATAGCCAGGGGAAAGATTATCATGGCAATCAGAGCTAACGTGTAATCACGGTAAAAGACCACAAAGACAAGGCTTATTACGGTCAGCGCATCCCTCGCTACTCCTGTGACTGCGTTTGTCATCGCTCCTTGCACCATCATAACGTCGTTGTTCATCCTTGAGACTAGCTCGCCAGTCGAGTGCCTTACAAAAAAGCCCACTGACATTCTCGATAGTTTGCCGAACATCTCATCTCGAAGGTCCCGGATCACACTCTGTCCGATCAACGACATCAAATAATATTGTCCGAAGTCACAAAGCCCCTTGAAAATATAAACTGAAGCCACGACCAGAGGAATCATGAACAGCATTTGCTGGTTTTTTTCAAAGAATATATCGTCGAGCGCGGGCTTCACCAGATAGGCGAGAGAGGCGGTTAACACCGCTACTCCCATCATGCAGAATCCGGCAAGGACAAGCTTTGCCAAATAAGGCTTGAGATATTTCAGTAAACGTTTGTATACCTGCAAAATATGACTCCAGGGAAAATCCTCTTTTTTTAATGATCAACATAAATTCAGCGCTTTGGGGAATGAAAGTTGGACACACTTCAGGCTCAGCATGGTATAACTACTGGCAAGAAAGAGCCCTAGCCTATGCCACCCAAAACGAACTTCATTCTCCACATTTTCAGTTGATTGGCAAGTTTATGATATTGCTGCATCACATATATGAAAAGCTCTGCAATTTAAATGGAAATGATTTTAGCTTTTTTTTTCTCGGAGGGTACCGTAAATTCCGCGCTAATGGAAAAAGCCTGGCGCTCCAATGTCTTGTCCTTTACCGAATTGGACGCCTTTAGATCTGATCGTTAAAGCTAAACAGTTTTTAGTTTGTATCATGCTCCGAATGGATGGCACGAATCTTGATTGACATATGGTAGTCATTAACTGGTTTTTTGGGTTGGATTCTCGTAGATAATCAGTTTTGAACGGCGCACTATTTTTCAGGAGGTTGGCAGAAGATGGACAGCAAAGTCTTACAGGCGGCCAAGGATGGTAACTTGAGCGAACTTCGTGCTTTGTTGACTTCGGGCGCGGGAGTGGAGCAGAAGGACGAGATGGGTTGGACCCCATTACTCTGGGCAGCGTCAATGGGTTTTACAGATGTTGTAAAGATTCTTCTCAACAACAGCGCAGACCCGAATGTGCCGGACCCGTTTGGAGCTTCACCACTCATGAAGGCATGCAGAAGGGGTTATGACGAGATA
>CALDNG010000318.1 GCA_937915285.1 uncultured Desulfomonile sp.
CAAAGCCGCGAGACATCGGATGCATTCCAATCTTCAGGCGCCATGATTGCGCGCTGGTGATTAAGAAATCTGAATGAATGGGCTCCAAGCATTGAAGAATGCCTGGAGCATGGATACACCCAGCGACCAGAATTCTCCCGAATGACTGGAGCGACGCCCAAATCGGGCTTCACACACTTTATTCTTAGTCTAATTCTTTCGAGAACTTGCTTAGGCTTGAGATACTTTATGGTATGAAAATATCGGGATGGGATAAACCAGAACGATGATGGGATAAGGTTATTGTCAAACATAAATAATTTGATTTGAGTGACATCTTAACGAAAATACACGAGTCCGCATCTTAAAACATGGATCGCCAGGGCAGAAAGTTCACTTCAGAGTTTCGTTATGATGTGTTGTGTTTTTTATAAACGCCATTTGCTACGTTTTTAACTATTTCTAACATTCTTTGATAAGGGTTGCTTGCCAGTCGTCTTTTTACCAGATCGTAACCTTTCGCGACCAGAAGCTCCCTGAGGCTTGGTGAGTTTAAGAGTTTCAGAGCTTTTTGGGCACAATCTTCGGGGGAGAGCGGATCAAAGAACAATGCGGCGTCCTCACATATGTCGTGGGCGTACGGCCGATCAGCCACCAGGACGGGGATACCCAGACTCATAGCTTCTAAGGTAGGCAATCCAACTGTTTCTGCCAATGACGGCAATATCAAAATATTAGCGTTAAGATAAGCTTCCCGCAATTCATCACGATCCAAAAATCCCAAGCGACTAATCCCCGGTTCCTGGATGTCTGGGGAATTTGATGGCCATGTTACAAACAGTGAGGCTTCAGGTATTTCTCTTCTCAGAATTTTAATGGCTTCTACAGCCACGCCAACATTCTTATGAGGCGAGTCAGATCCTACATACAGAAGTCTGGCGCCTGGAGCACACGCCTTCATTCTGTCGAGTTTTCTGGAGGTCGATTGAACTTCTGGTAGCGGAGGCGGACCAGGTGTCACTACCTCTATGTTTTCCTTATCAACCTTGAATGACTCCCGAATTTTTTCCTTGATAACTCTGTTTTGAACGACTATTGCAGACGCCCTTGAGCAGGACCTTCCTATAAGCGTTTTGTGGACCATGAGTCTTATTCGTTGTAACAGTTTTTCTCTGATCAACCATTCATCAGTAAATGGCTTTGGTTGTTGAATAAATGTGATATGCGGTACAGTTTTTGAGCCAATTCCTAATTGGCTCATGTTGATCAGAACATCTGCCCCGATTTTTGTAACAGCTCGTCCAAGAAAATGTTCGTACCATAATACCCTTAACACATAAAACCTCTCGCTTAGAGGTTTGGGATATTCATGGATTTTCTCAGATTTTGGCAGATCAAAATTTCTAACCGATCGAGGTGAGCAAAAAACAGTTAACTTGGAAATTTCTGAATCTTTGCAGGCTGCATCCAGAAAATCCAACAGGACCATAGCCCCACCACTATTTTTTGATCCAACAGCATCAACCGCTACATGTAGCATACCAATACTCTAGAATGTATCTATCCAAAAATGAGACTTACAGTCCATTCTTGACTCTTGGTGGTTGGGACAATCGTTCAAATATCTGATTCAACAATTCGACGTTTCGTTGTGGACTCCACGTAGCAGATGATTCTGAAGCTGAGTTCCCTAGTCTAGATCGCAATTGAGGGTCCTGGATTAGTTCACTGAGACATAAGGTAAGGTCTCCGCAAGAACCGGCCTCAAAAAGATAGCCATTTACCCTGTTATCAATCCTGTCCATGGCTGACTTAGTCTGCCTTGATGCGCAAACAGCCTTGCCAAGCTGCATTGCCTCATCTACGACAATACCCCACGGGTCGTGAAAAGAAGGTACGACAACAATATCAGAGGACTGCAACAATTTTGAATGTAAGCTCATCTGACAAAATCCCAGAAACCTGCATCGAGACTCGATTCCCAGGATTTTCACAGCTTCCTTATAATTGCTTTCAAGGGGGCCATCTCCTTCAATCCAGGTCACCCAGCCCGACAAATCCTGTAGACGAGCCAAGGAATCAAGCAATGTGGAGAGACCTTTTCTTTGAATGAGTCGACCGCTGAACATGATTATCGTTTTATCGCTTTCAAGATCGAATTCGCAAACGGCTGGCAAATCATTCGCTGAAAAGTTTGACAGACGTGAGCGATCAACAGCGTAAGGGAAATTGACAACTTTGGTTGACAAGCATCCGGCTTCTATTGCCGAGCGGACACCCTCTTTCCCGCATGTCAGTATTGCGGTTGCTTTTCTAAAAATGATTGCCCGCAAAGCATCCCGTAAAACATTCTTGATCCTCTTGATACCTGAAGATTCGGAATTGTTGAACCAGTCCCCAAAGAGGGCAAATGGTCGATTAGAGAGAATACACATCGTAAGAGCGCTAATTGACAGCACACTGTTATAACCTTTAACAATTGTAAAATCCGGACAAGTCTCGTAGAATAACCTCGCCAATTTAATAGCGCTCATAATTAAAGACTGGAATGGCCTACCCCTTGCGACCTCGTATTTGAATCTCGCTCCAGGAAGTTCTTTGAAATTATGGCCCTTTATACAGTCCCAGTCGCGTTGCTGCGTGAAAAATACGAAGGTATCCCACTTAATGTCATCGCTAAAAGCGTTAAATAGGTCATAATCGTAAGGAGCCGGTTCCTTTGCAATTATCAAGAGTTTTCTCTTGAGGATAGTCATGGAGTCCGTTTGCCGAACAACTTCAGCTTGATTACCTGTCAAAGGTAAACTGATCTCCCGTAACTCTTGTTCCAGCAAACGAAACTTTCTTTAAAACTCTGGTTTGAATGACGATCCTAGCGCGAGCAGTAATATACTGATCGATATCTTGTCATCTTGAAGTTAAATTTCAATAGGGCTTTTTCAACCACATTGAAGCACCTATCACCATGAATCTCGATTATCAACAAATTGACTTTAGGAAGCCATTCTTCATAACCAGATTCAAAAACTGTTGCTTCTGCCCCCTCTATATCCATCTTTAAGATGTCAATTTCCGAAATGTTGTATTTTTGAACGATGTCTGCGATAGAAAGGCCATAAACATCATAATCGACGTCTAAATCTGAAGAGATCTCTTCTACATGGGAACCATTTAGGTCCCCCTTCAATTTCAGTTTGCAGGATGACTTCCATAAAGCCCTAAACAGGATTTCAACTCTCTCGCCATAAGGTTTGAGGTTCATGCTAGCAATTTTAAAGTTGTCGCGATTGGCTTCTAGACCTATCACGTTCAATTTCGGAAATCTATTCAGGAAGTAGACAGTCGTGTCTCCGGTATAGACACCAGCATCAATCATCCATCGGGGATCGGGAAAATTTTTGGGAAGGAGTCCGTATTCTTCGCGAATAACGCAGGACACCAGATTATGGGCATCTAGAGTGCCGGGTCTGACGTAGAACGGATGCTTCAAGCTTTTAAGAGTTAATTTTTCTATCTGCTTTTTTTTGTCGGAACTTAAATTACTCAAATTACTGATCTGACGCCACAACCCGTAGCCTTCCTTGACTATGACTTTATAGGAATTCAAAGCGTCCGATAACGTTCTATATAGACCCCCAGGAATCATGCGCCTGGCAATCGACCTGACTACATCATCATTTTGCACTCGGATTTGTCCCTTCGTGACTCCTTGGACAGATATTTCATCTTTGCCCAATGATTTGCTTTTTTAATTGGAACCCATTTCAATGCCTATTCCTGGGTCAACCATTTGAAATAATCCTCCGCGACCGTTTCTGCCCTGAAAGGATCAAACAAATTAGAATTTAGGAAAGTTCTTATTGCGTCAATTTTCACTTGCCACTGGGTGGAACTCCAACTGGAAAGATCGGCCCACAGATTCTTAAAACCATTATAATTCCTAAAATCTATAAAACAGTCCATTGGAATGAAATCCTGAATGTCGGGAGCGCCGTAATACACCGGCACTGTCCCAGCCAACATGGCATCAAATATTTTTTCGGTCAGATAGCCAGGAAATACACAGTTCTCAAGGACGAGAGTGAATTTGAAATTGCCCATTGCGGTTATTTTATTCGGTACAGGAACCGGCCAATTGGCGAACGACAGTTTTTTTATTTCACTAACATATTGCCTAGCCACATCCCAGTATCGACCGTAAAGATGAAATTCTGAAAAACCAGAGAATGCCTTGATAGCCTTCAAACGCTCATGATAGAGATCAGGGAAACGTGCGTGCACGTCTATAGTTTGGTAGTATAGGATTCTTAGCCATCTCCATGGAGAATAGATTCGCGACAATATGTTCCGCCTATTCTGGGTGAATCGCTCCTTGAAAGACGCCACCATGACCAATAGTTTTCTCTCTTCAAAATTTCTAAAAGAAACATTGGCGGGTCTAATCATCGGCCAATAATGATTGTGGAACTTAACCTGTCCGGGTATACGCTCCTTAACTCCTCTAAAAAGACACACATGTTTAAAAATGTGGCTCAATCGGCCAACATTATGATAAAAATTCCATGAAACGTTTGGTGACTCTCCTGTGAAAAGTAACCTCGGTTCCACGCCCAATTTTAGCAGCGTCTTGAATTCCTTGGACTGGGCCTCTCTTGAAATACATACGGCACGTTCAAACCGAGGATTCATTTTTACAAAAACGTCTCCACTAAGAACTTCCCAGTCACTCTGTCTGGCCATGTTGGCCAGAAGTGTCATGGCATTGAGTTCAGGGAAGTTACGAGCGTGCTCTTCGTTCAGGAACTTGTTGCCGCGAAAATGTGGGCTATGAGTTTCAAATACAAGAAATTTGCCGGACATCGGAACTCTTGCAATTTGAGATCAAAAGAGAAAAACCGTCAGGCTTTTTCCGCTTCAACGTAAACACTTTCAGAAATTCTCTCTCTCAAATTTAATGCGCCCGGATCAGTGATCCGGGTTTCACCGGGCGGAACCTCTTGAACATTAACGAACCCAC
>CALDNG010000319.1 GCA_937915285.1 uncultured Desulfomonile sp.
ACAATTTTTGCCAATAGGCCTTTAGGCGGAATGTTCTAATGAATCAGGAGTATTTGACAGACTTCGTCGGTTTGCTTTTCCAGCACCGCATTATTCGTAGCCCCCCAGAAGAACTTTGTTATTGTTGAATAATTCTTTTTTAGACTAACGTGTTCATTTGTAGTTCTTTGGATCAATACCCATTTTTGCGATCTGCCGAATCAGAGCGTACCTGGATATGCCAAGAATACGTGCTGCAGGCTGAACTTTACCTCCTGTCTTACGCAACGCGTTTTCAATATAGCTCATCTCAACTAGTCGCGATGCCTGGGGAAGCGGTTGCGGGGATTCGACTATGGTGGTGGGGTCAAAGGAGTCTGAGTGTGAATCAATGAGGGTCTTGAGCAACTGGAACGATGAACGGAATCTCTTCTGATTTTCCTGGAAGGCAATTTCCACCTTCTTGCGGGTGCTAATATCACGCACGAAGCCTTGAAATACCGTGTCCTTGAATTCAGTGGCCCTCAGGAACAACTCTCCGTCAAAAATTGAACCATCCTTACGACGAAATCTTGTCTCCTTAAAAAGCCATTCACCTTTGCAAGCAAGAGCTTTCTTGTTCAGCTCCATTTCCTGCTGTTGATTTAGAAAGACGGATTGGCCAACGGAAGTACGGTTAACAATCTCTGCCATTTCGGATTTTGATTCGTAGCCGAAGAGTTCGGCCAGGGTGTTGTTAGCATGAGACATTTTTCCGGCCGAGCCATACTGCATTAGACCGAACGGCGCAGTGTTGAAAAGCTCATCGTATTTCATGTGATCGGCCCCCATTTCCTTTTTGGTGGTCTCCATCTCCGGGCCACAACGGAATTCCAACAATTTACCAAAAGATTTGAGCCCTTCTCTCAATGTAATGGCCTGCATCCTACAAGTTTCATCATTTAATAAATCAAATTCAAAAGAACATTCAGCATCCTGATTTTCTTCCAGGAGTTTCAAATTTTGAACAAGGATTTCAGGCTGATCCACCTTCTTAGCAATTAGCCCTAAGGCTTCTCCCAGAGGTGTTCCGGTAATTTCGTTGACCTCGCATCCCCATAACGCAGCAAAACCATTACTACAAAAAACAACTTTTTCGCAGCAATCAACAACAATGATTGCTCCGGCAACCGAGTTCAATGCCAACCCAAGGAGGGGCATGACAATTTTTTCATCATTGGGGATTGGCATATTGGCAATGCGTTGAAACACTTCACCCATTTGGATACAACACGAGGGTTTTCGAATTAAAAAAAAAGTTAAGGAGCTAGAAAAAAGCCTTCGGCCGGGCCTTATGAGGCGCATATAAGCAGTTCAGCGGAATTTGTATAAAAATGAAACTCCGCATAAACTACGAGCATGTTGAGGACATATACTAGCCAAGAAATTGAAGAAAAACAATCTAATTCTTTCGTTCTTGGTTTTCTTATTCTCAAGCCTTGCCAGACGGAATGATTCTACAGCTAATGGACTACAACATGTATGAGCAGGCAGTCGCCGACCGCGTCAGGACAGCCATGGAAGGTTGTGGCATCAAAGATTATTCAACCTGACAGGTATTGTCCAACAACAGGCCGGTTGAAGAGAAAAAACTAATTTAAGGCGAATTGTCATTTTGTCCTTGCTTACCATTTGATATACTTCACTGGCGAAATATGAACAGCAGTCAGCCAGGGCAATTGCCAGAAAAATGAATGAATTCTTCAAAATGATCTCGAATTATTGATTCTGGTCGCTATTACCATGGAGAGCAGCGCTCAGGGCGCAGGCCTCCCGGATAAAGGGCCTGTTAATACCTGTATTGTTCAGGAAACAGTAAGCAACCTGAAGAAAAATTAATTAAACAAGGATTTGATCCCGCATGAAGCTTGTTCTCGCTACGCTTCTCAGTATATTCACAAAAGGTCAGGAAAGAAACATAACGGTATTACTCAAGTTCGTTCTTGTCCTGGTCATTCTGGTGACACTATTCTCGGTTGCATTCCATTTCGTTATGCTTTCAGAAAACCGTGAATTTAGCTGGATCACAGGTTTTTATTGGACGCTCACTGTGATGTCAACCCTTGGATTCGGTGACATCACATTCACCAGCGATCTGGGTAAACTGTTTTCCATTGTGGTGCTTTTATCAGGCCTCATTTTTCTGCTTACAATGCTTCCTTTCATTTTCATTCGTTTTCTTTACTTGCCCTGGCTAGAGTCCCATACCAAGGCCCGAGTTCCGAGAGAGTTACCGCCAACCACTGAAAACCATATAGTTCTAAGCAATTATGGTCCGATTGCCATAAATCTGGTCGAAAGGCTCAAGCAATACGATTACGGATATGTAATCGTGATACAGGACACGCAGCAGGCATTGGAGCTGAATGATCTCGACTATAATATTGTCCTTGGAGACCTTGGCGATCCGGAGACGTACCGGAAAATCAGGACGGAAAAGGCTGCGCTGGTTTTTGCTAATGTAGATGATATTCTGAATACCAGCATAGCGTTTACGGTAAGGGAGATTTCCCGAGATGTGCCCATTGTGGCAAATGCAGATCTTGATGAATCAGTCGATATTCTCGAATTAGCTGGCAGCACCTACGTCTTTCAATTCATGAAGATGCTTGGTCAATCATTGGCCAGGAGGGTGCTTGGGGCAAGCACTCGAGCCAACGTGATCGGGAGCATTGACACCCTTGTTATTGCTGAGGCCCCCATGATGCGGACTCCACTGGTGGGCCTGACATTGCAGCAAGCTAATTTGCGTGAACTCGCCGGTATAACCGTAGTGGGTGTCTGGGAAAGGGGCAGATTTCAGATTCCAACAGCTCAAACCCTGATTGGCCCTTCAACAGTTCTTCTCCTGGCCGGATCAACCGGGCAACTTGAGAATTATGATAAACAGTTCGGGCATTTCCAAAACCACAGGGCTCCTGTCCTCATTCTGGGTGGCGGAAGGGTTGGCTGTGCGGCAGCCCAGGCCCTGGAAGAGCGCAACATCGATTACCGCATTATCGAAAAGGATCCCTTGCTGATCACAGATGATCATTATGTGCTTGGGAGCGCTGCCGACATACATACTTTGAAAAAGGCGGGCATTCAGGAGGCTCCCTCCGTCATAATTACCACCAGAAATGACCCAACCAATATCTACCTGACCATTTATTGCCGCAAGCTACGGCCTGACATCCAAATCATCAGTCGGGCCAATTTCGCCACCAATATCTGGAAGCTGCATGAAGCAGGAGCCGACTTGGTGATGTCATACGCTTCCATGGCTGCAAATGTCATAATGAGTCTACTCAAGCCTGGCGAACAAGTGATGCTGGCTGAGGGGCTCAACGTATTTACAGTTGAAACTCATCCCTCCCTGGTCGGTAAAACTCTTGCTCAAAGCCATATCCGCAGAGAGACAGGATGCAACCTTATCGCAGTCCACGACTTGGATGAGATGATAATAAACCCCGACCCATCCTATCGATTCCGCGAAGGTAACGAACTGATAATAGTCGGCTCTACCGAGGCCGAAAGGAACTTTTTCAGGATGTTTCCGGAATTGACCAAGCGAAAGCGTTCCCAGGAGAAATGAAAGCACGTTAGGACGGAAGAATGCGCTCCGGGTTACTTACGCCTTGCGCATAAATTTTTGATGGGTTTCTGATTGAAATTGGTATTCTGTTTAGGTTTAACCTTTATTTTTAGTGAGGACAGATGGTCGGTTTTACTTTTTTATAAGCCTGGACAAAGTCCTGAAGAGGATTACGGTATCTACCGGTTTAACTATATATGCGTCGCAGCCGGCTTCTTTGGCCTTTCTTGCATCGTCACTGCTAACATGGGCTGTGAGGGCCACTATGGGGATATGTGATGTGGCAGGGTTCTTTTTAAGGATCCTGGTGGCCTGCAGACCATCCATGTTTGGGAGAGACAGGTCCATCAGGATTAGCGAGGGTTGGTCGGATTCAGCTTTGCTAATAGCTTCTTCTGCAGTAAGCGCATGAACTGCTTGGTAATTTTGGGCTTCAAGCAAATCCATGAAGAGTTTCATATTGGATTTACTGTCTTCGACCACCAGAACTCTTGATCGCCTAAGGGTATTCGATGATGGCTGTTCATGAGATGATGATGCATGGCGCTCTGCGGGAACCAGGTTCTGAGGACCTGAATTTTGCTGCGCCTTTAGAAATGGGAATGTGAATCTGAAGGTGGAGCCCTTGCCAGTCCCGGGACTCTCAACCCAAACACGGCCACCCGAGATTTCGACTAATTTGCTGACCAAAGCAAGTCCAAGACCGGTTCCCTGAGCACGGCGCGATGAAGATGAGTCTAACTGCTCAAACGCCTGGAATATTCGGTCCTGATCCTCCGGCCGCATTCCAATCCCTGAATCAGAAACACTCACCAGGATTTCTTCATCCATCCTTTCGGCCTGGAGTTTTATTTTTCCACCTTGAGGGGTGAACTTCACTGCATTGGACAGCAGGTTGATCACGATCTGTTTGATCCGTACTTCATCGGCCTCAATGTTTCCAACACTGAGTTCATCAGAAACTTTAAGTTCAACTTTCAACCCCCTTTTTGCTGCTGTTTCCTTAGTCATAATGAGGCATTTCTCCAAGAGTAAGCCTAAATCGAAATCCGACATCTTGACGTCCATTTTGCCGGATTCTATCTTGGCGAGGTCGAGTATGTCATTTATGAGTGTCAGCAGATGTCGTCCAGCGTCCGAGATTTCATTAGCATACTTCAACTGTTTGTCGTTAAGTTTGCCGTAAAACTGGTCAGCCAGGAGATTTGAGAAACCTATGACCGCTGTCAATGGCGTCCTCAACTCATGACTCATGTTCGTTAGGAACTCACTTTTTGCATGGCTGGCAGCCTCAGCCTGCACACAAAGCCTTGAGGCCAGATCCAGCGCAATCGCCAATTCATCATGGCTTTTCTGTATTTCCTGCTCTGCCCGTTTTCGCACAAGGATTTCTAGCTCCAGCTTTTCATTAGCCTTTCTCAATCTTTCAGTGCGCTCCTGGACAGCGGCCTCGAGAACATCCTTGGCCCTTTTCAGATCTTCCTGCGATCTTTTGCGCTGGCTGATATCACGGCACAAGGACAGTATTTGGTATGTCTGTCCAATTCGAACCACGCTACCGTTAATTTCTACCGGGGTGAACTGACCCTCGCTGTTTACAAGATCTATCTCAAGGCCCCGTATATGACCTTTTTTGAAGCATTGTTCTATTGCAGTAAGAAATAAATTCTTGTGGTGGGGAGCTGTCCATTCCAGCATTTTAGCGTTAATAATTTCGTCCAGTCTGTTATGGCCTGAAAGTCTTAGATATTCAGTATTTGCATCGACAACCCTGCCTTGAGCGTCAATTATGAGGTAGCCGGTGCCGGTTGTCTCGATTAGCGCCCGGTATTTTTCTTCACTCTCTGTCAAGGCCTTTTCAAAGCTTTTTCTGGCACTGACGTCTTCCATCACAGCCAGACACCCTTCGGAGCATCCCGATTCATCTAACTTCGGTGAAAAAATGCTTCTCAGGTAAATTTCCTTTCCCCACTTGGTTGTGTAAAAAACTTCGGCATCTATCCTTTTTTTATCTGAAATGCAGGAACTGACCAGATCTGAAATGCCGGCTTCAATCAGGGGAGGAAAAGTCAACATGTTGATGGCCTTCGTAGCCTCCGGACTAGGGGAGCCAAGAATCTCAAGGATTGTTTGATTGACTTCGACAACTTTCCCCTCAGTGTCAATGAGGGTTATTCCAATCGGCGCAACATCGAAAACCATTCGGTATTTGCGTTCACTTAGCCTGAGATCATCTTCAGCGCGTATGCGTTCAGTGAGATCCTTCACTCCGATGATAGAGTGCTGTATCCCGTCGATTTCAAGAATGGCTGCCGATACAAGTCCAAATCGACGTTGCCCGCCTTTAGTAATGGCTCCGCTTTCGAAGTCATCAACCCGGCCTTTTTGCCGAAGCTCCCTTATAAGCGTGTTTCTTTCTTCCGGGTCCGCCCATATGTTCAACTCTGCAGCGGTTTTG
>CALDNG010000320.1 GCA_937915285.1 uncultured Desulfomonile sp.
TGATTGGTAAAGAGGGAAAAGGCCATAAAGAAGAGTTTATCTACTTCGCCGACGACGGCGATATGACTGGGCTCCGCTATGACAACTGGAAAGTCGTATTTGCTCAGCAGAGAGCCCCCGGTACCCTGGCCGTTTGGGGTGAGCCTTTCGTGAGGACAAGAATTCCCTGGCTCTTCAACCTTCGTTTGGATCCTTACGAAAGAGCGAGTATCACTTCGAATACCTACTGGGACTGGTACTTGGACCATTCATTTTTGTTAATCCCTGCTCAGAATTATGTCGCTAAATTCTTGGAGACTTTCAAAGAGTTTCCTCCCCGCCAGAAGGCCGCAAGTTTCACAATCGACCAAGTCATGGAGATGTTGCAGGCTCCCAGGGGTAACTGAAACGGGAAAAGACAGGAGGGCGATAATCATGAGGCCCTCCTGCTTATTCAGCGGTGGAACGCGACTGGATGCACTACAAGGTCGGAACATCAACAGAAACAAACGTTGCATTATACCATTGAATTCCACAACAAGAGGCCCTCTAAAAAAGTGTCTTTCTTGTGGGCAATACTTAAGCTGTCGGAATTGCTAATTCGACCGCATAGCATTCACCCTTTCTTGGTAAACAAACGCCAGTGAAATTCTTTCGGAGATGCGCTCCAAAGCATGATTGCAGGCTATTGTCTCCTTCCATCGCCAAGCGCCTTTTCGGGCGATGATCTCCTTCGACACTACACTCATCAAGCAACCTTAAATCCAGTCCTGATCGCCAATAGCTCTCTTTTCACGATTAGTTTTGAGAACCGCATAACCGTGAGCCTTAGATCTCACGGGTGTGTATCCCCTTGAGAAAAAAGTTTGAGACAGCGCGCCAAATGTATTATTGTTTAAAACGGAATACTGTTTGGACTTATGGCAGAAATGGACAGACTATTCCGGATGATTTGTCTGAGGCTTTCATGACGGGGATTATGAGATGTGCTGAGTAATTTGATTACTAGCGAGGAGTCTCATTATCGGAGCAAAAAAATACTAATGCTGTTTGGTGATTATGTTGAGGACCATGAGGTAATGATTCCATTTCAGGCATTGCAGATGGCGGGACACGCGGTTGAGGCAATTTGCCATGGAGCGCAGGTTCTTGCGGCAGTATTGGTATTAAATGGTAGATCGTGCTCAGCGTATTCCGAGTCGGGCCGGACGTAAATTGCGATAGCGGGAAGTGGATGGCAATAGTGCTTGATCAGTCCAATGTGGACGGGGAACCTGGTGTCATGCCCGGCGTGGCATTCACATCCAGCCTGGCTGGCTAAATTCCTCAAAATTCTCGGCACCAGGATTCAACTCTAGGTCCGAGGAAATCCTTTATCCAAAAGAACCGTTTGTCAGCGGACTTTTGGCACGAATGTGGAGACAGGACAAGTGGCGGTAACTCGGTCAAGATATAACCCCAAGTTTCTGAAATTTATTGAGTTGTTTGCTAAGATTGGAGCTAACTCAAAAATATTTCCAAAACGATGCGCTACATGCGGGGAGGTTTTCAGAAACTTCCCCGAGTACATACACAAGACGGAACCTGTCTCCCATGGCTTGGAAGACTATTCTGGAGGCTTGGATTTGCCGCGCACAATGCAATACCGAAATTGCACCTGTGGTAGCACCTTAACCATCCTGTTTACAAAGGACGTTTATCCCCTACTGGATCAATTCTGGGAAATGCTGGGTCTCGAATCCAAATCCACCGAGAGACCGTTGGTGGAAGTGGTCACGGAATTCCGTGAGCAGTGTAACCGATACATCCACGAGATGGATTAGTAAACGTCATTTGCAGATCCTGATCAAAATCTTGGAGGCCGAACCATGCCCGGAACCTGGTCAAGAAGTGGATGCATTTTCTTTCTGTCTTTACTCATCTTTCAACTGTGTTGGCCTAGCGAGTCTGACGCTCAGGCCGGCTCATTGTTAAACCTTTCGGACTATCAGACTGCAACGGACGGCACGGGGCGAGACGTCGGGGATACATCCCTGAGACTGGGCTACATGGGTGGGAGTAGGATCCTGACTGCGGGATACACAGGTCTTATACTCCCTGGGACCTGCGTGTCTTCTTACTTCGTCTATGATCTAAGGGGTTTGCTGGCTTCCGCCAGTGTCAATGTTCTAAACAGAGGTAATCTCTCAGCTACACTATCGGGAGCGTATCTTTTTGCGACAGAGGTTCCTGCAGACCAGGAGATCACCTGGCTATTCCTTCCTACAGGTATCAGGACCTGGAACCGGGCAAAAAGTTCGTTCTTCCGATTTCAGGCGGACGCCAGTTACTCTCTTGACGCCTCATATTCATTGCTGGCCGGGATTCGCTGGGAATCCCTTAGCACGAGTTTTAGCGACCCTGATCCTTCGTACCCTTTTACTATCTCGAGTATGGAGTCCGGCCTCGGCATAGGTGTTTATCAGCCTTTTGTCGGCGCAAGCCTTCAGCAAAAGGTGGGTTCAAGTCTTCTGACGGTTAGGCTGTCTGGCTTTCCTGTGATGCTTGCAACTCTGGAACATTTCAACACCTGCAACAACAATGGTGTGGCTTTCGCCCACGTCGGGAGTCAGACAATAAGAAATGGATATTTTGTAGAGGCTTTGGCTGAAATCAGGACTCTGAGGGTTTCGGCCATAGACATCGGCGCCTTTGTTAACTGGGAATTGTTCAGGGGAACCTGTATAATGAACCTTGAGCGAAGAGACATGGGACCACCGGAAACAGCCACAGCGGCTGATGTTGATTTTGTTTTTAACAGGTCTAGCTGGACTTTCGGTATCAATGCTTCGATTCCATTCGGGGTCCCTTTATAAGTGTCTCCATCTCCGTAATCTTTGAATTGCCCTATTAAGTGGAGGTTATTTTATGCCGCATGTAATAGTAAAAATGTATCCCGGAAGGACCGAGGATCAAAAGATTCGTCTTGCAGAGGCGATTACAAAAAGTCTGGTTTCAATCGCAGTATGTTCGGAGGACTCGGTTTCGGTAGGAATAGAGGAGGTTGCGCCAGATCAATGGGATGAGAAAGTCTATCAGCCCTTCATCCTAAATAATGAATCCACTCTCTATAAGAAAACCAGATGAATATATTCGGACAGGCGATTTTTTCCCGCCATGTGAAAATCGCCTGTGGCGCTTTCAGCCGCAATATCTATTGTCACATATCGGCGCTCTGATGAGCCCCTGCCAAAATATAAACCCCCTAACCATATTTTAAGATTGTCCTCACATCTTGTATTTAGTATCAATAAAAGGATTTTGGACAATCTTATTCAAACTACAAGGAAGTTTTTGGCATGCCCCCATTAAAAGACATCAAGAAGGTAATGATCATAGGGTCTGGTCCGATTGTTATCGGTCAAGCCTGTGAGTTTGACTATTCGGGAACACAGGCCTGCAAGGCTTTGAGGAAACTGGGTTACGAGATTGTGTTGGTGAATTCCAACCCAGCCACTATCATGACCGACCCTGGCATGTCAGACGTAACATATATTGAACCGCTGAATCTCAAGAATATGACACGTATAATAGAAAAAGAGCGTCCGGACGCATTGTTGCCGAACCTCGGTGGGCAATCCGGTCTCAACCTTTCATCCGAGTTGGCCAAGGCCGGGGGTTTGGAAAAATATGGTGTGAAAATTATCGGAGTCCAGGCGGACGCGATTGAGCGCGGCGAAGATAGAATCGCTTTCAAGGAAACCATGAACCGTCTGGGTATTGATATGCCCAAGAGCGCTCCAGCCTATACAGTCGAAGAGGCTGAAGCAATAGCTACTGATCTTGGCTACCCTGTTGTGGTTAGACCGGCTTACACTATGGGTGGAACAGGCGGTGGGCTTGTTTACAATGTGGAGGAGCTTCGTGTAATCGCCAGCAGGGGTATAGCTGCCAGCCTCGTGGGTCAAATACTCATAGAGGAATCCGTACTTGGATGGGAAGAGTTGGAACTGGAAGTAGTTCGCGACTCCAAGAACCAGATGATCACGGTATGTTTCATTGAGAACGTAGACGCCATGGGTGTCCATACCGGAGACTCGTATTGCACTGCGCCTATGCTGACTATCGATCCTGAATTGCAGAAAAGGCTCCAGAAGTATTCTTACGACATAGTTGAAGCCATACAGGTCATCGGTGGAACCAACATACAGTTTGCCCATGATCCCAAAACGGGCAGGGTGGTCGTCATTGAGATCAATCCCAGAACGTCGAGATCATCTGCCTTGGCCTCAAAAGCCACAGGCTTCCCCATTGCGCTCATTTCTGCATACCTCGCCGGAGGGATGACCCTTGATGAAATACCCTATTGGAGAGAAGGCACTCTGGATAAATACACGCCATGGGGCGACTATGTAGTTGTCAAGTTCGCCAGATGGGCTTTCGAAAAATTTGAGGGAGCGCAGGATAAGCTCGGAACCCAGATGAGAGCCGTGGGCGAGGTAATGAGCATAGGCAAGAATTACAAGGAGGCTCTCCAAAAGGCCATTCGCTCCCTTGAAACTGGAAGATACGGGTTGGGCTTTGCCAAGGACTTCAACCGGAAAACTCTGGAAGAACTAATGGAAATGCTTGCTGAGCCCTCCAGCGAGAGACAGTTCATAATGTATGAGGCCCTTAGAAAAGGCGCTGACATTGAAACCCTCTATCAGAAGACGTTTATTAAACCCTGGTTCCTCAAGCAAATGAAAGAACTTGTGGATCTTGAGCAAGAAATTTTAAGGCACAAGGGTAAATCGTTGCCTGATGATCTCCTGAGAAGGGCCAAGCAGGACGGATTCTCGGATCGTTACCTCTCGAAACTTCTCGAACTACCGGAGCATACAATAAGAGCTACCCGTCTATCCCTTGGGGTAGTACAGGCGTGGGAGCCAGTTCCAGTCAGCGGAGTTGAGAATGCAGCCTACTATTATTCAACCTACAACGCTCCTGACAAGGTCCCGTCAAGTGATCGCAAGAAGATAATGGTGCTGGGCGGAGGTCCTAACCGGATAGGCCAGGGCATTGAGTTCGATTACTGCTGCGTCCATGCCGCCTTTGCCATCAGGGAGATGGGATACGAGTCGATTATGGTGAACTGCAACCCCGAAACAGTATCAACAGACTATGATACCTCGGATAAGCTCTAT
>CALDNG010000321.1 GCA_937915285.1 uncultured Desulfomonile sp.
TGGATTTCAAGGAATTCATACGTGGGGCAAACGGTCTGGCCCAACTAGACCCGGACATACATGTTTGCGAGTTCATAGGCTTTCTGGATACTGAAGAGCGCACGCTCGGATGCCTGCTCCATCCCTGCGCGAGAGGCAACGACGGCGTAGACCTCCGTGGATTGTGCCATTACGGCGCTATGGCGTGTAAATCCTTTTACTGCCCCGCATGGAAGGACATGCCCCCCAGGGTCAGAAATATAGTCGCCATGCTTGCGCCTGATTCGCGTGCTTACGGGCTTCTGGCGACCGATGTGTCGTTCTCGCTCTCTATGATCAGACTAATGGAAATAAGACTCGGGCATGAGTTGGCGCCCCAATCCCTCAAGATACCGGCTCTAAAGCAAAAACTGTCTCGACTCCTGTCACTGAAATACGACTGGCCCGACGCACGAAATATAAAAAAGCGAATAAGTAACTATTATTTTATACCCGCCGAACTGCCCCATGAGGAAGACGCCCTTATCGACCGCATCCTGGATTCAATATCCTTCTGTTATGACAGAAACTTCACTAACGAAAAATCCAGAAACCTGATCAGGAGGGAATTATCTGGAGCGCCAACCCCTAGCCGTAAACGTTTATCGAAATAACATATCATATATCAATTTGATATAGTAATTTCTTAAACCATCTTATGAAAAATATTAGGTTTCCGGCCGAAAAAGTCTTGACCGTGCATCTCCACTGTAGTATTGTTGGGACAAAGTTTCTCTTAAAAACTGAATATTGATTAGTTAACGCTTTGCGAGCATTTCGTCAAAGGAGGATTAGGTTTGATGCTCAAGGGCTTGAAGCTTGCCATTGCTCTAGTGGCGTGTATGGCGGTTTTTCCGGTTTTCGCGCCGGGATACATGCCTCCACCTGATCCGTGTGAGCTTGTGCCGATGACGTATGGACCGCCTCCACCGCCAACATGCGCGGCGCCGCCTCCACTGGCGGTTTGCGCTCCGTGTCCGCCGCCAAGGTGTTACCCGAAGAAAATAGTCGGACCGCAGGTTGGGCCTATCATGGTTTGTAAATGCGCTCCTGAACCGAGTCCAGCTGCATTCAGGTGCTCTCCGCCGCCTGCCTGTCCACCTCCGCCGGTTTGCGCTCCAGCGCCTTGCGGACCAAAATGATCAGCAGTGAGGCCACATAGTATTTTTTAATTTCTTTTTTTTGGATAAGTGAGGAATTCATGGCGCCTGTTCAAACGAATTGGCGCCATGAACTTTTTTACGCCAAGAAACCTTCCCTTGTGAATCGACTTTTTTGAGATTCCGTGGAGCCCGTTTATGGGGCAGATTCTGGTTGACACCTCATTATTAATCGGTTAGACGAAATAGACTGTGATTTAGTTTGTTGGGCTGGTAATGGATGTCCCGTATTAATTGCTTAATTCTTATTCTGTTAGCTTTTGCCGTGAGTTCGTGTTCTTCCACGAGTGGTCTCACGCGAATAAGTGACGCTGTATCATCGACCGGCTTTTCTTCCCTTACCCCCAAAAAGTTGGCAAAACCTCTGCCTCAAACCCCAGCGCCCGAACCCATACTGAGGAGCTGCGCTCTCACGGACCAGATCACCCAGGCGTGTGAGGCCCCTGAACAGGCCATAAAGACCCAGAAGATCAACGGTCCCAAAGTCAAGGACCTCAAACGGCTCGTCAAGACGGACTTCAGGTTCCCGTTGCCTACCGGAGCGCTATCTTCCCCATTTGGATACCGACGAGGGGCTTTCCATAACGGCGTGGACATCACAGACGAGAAGGGCGCCCCCATTTACGCTAGCGCTGATGGCATTGTGTCTGCTTCCGGCTTCCTTAAGGACAGGCGCGGGTTGGGACTCCTCGTGGTTCTGGATCATGGGAACAGTGTCTCAACACATTACGGTCATGTTAGCAGGATTCTGGTGAGACCGGGTCAGAAGGTTTCCCGTGGTGATAAAATCGCCCTGGTCGGATCAACAGGTCGCTCAACAAGCCCTCACCTTCATTTTGAAGTGAAGATCGGACCCAGGTTCTATGACCCTATGACCTGTTTTGCGTCCTCCCAACTCAAAAATGTCCGAGTAGCCAGCAGTTTCTACAACACGCCGAAGGGGCGATTCCTGCCCGCCCGAAAAAGGCTGGCCCACGCTGCTCAGGATTAGTTCACACCACGGCGCATCCAGCGCTTCGATTGTTTTTGGAACCGAAATTACCCCAAAATCCCCAAAAAACTGTTGAAAATATCTTCGGATCGAATTAAAAGCTCACAATTACTGACATCCTATGTGTGAGGGACTTTGACATGAAGAGTTCAGTCAAACTTTTAGGTGTTGTCGCAATTCTCGTATGTGTTCCGCTCTTGGTTCAGGCTCAGACAGTAACCCAACAGGGACCGGTGGCTCCAGGCTCTGCTCCTACAGCGCCCGTCGCAGGGGCTCCATACGCTCAGCCTCAAGGCGCAGGATATCCGAACACCGGCGCCCAACATTGGGCTCAACACCAGTACCCGCAACAGAACAATCCATATTATGATGGAGGTACCCCGGGGGGCATGGTGGCCGATACCATCGACTGGTTTGTGGCCTTGCCCTCAAACCTCATGGACAGGTTTTCGGAGTTCATGGATACGAGGGTCTTCCCTCAAAAGCCTGCGACAAGTGGCCAGGGAGCTTCTCAGCCGGCCCCACAGGCAGGTCAGCCACAGCAACTGCCACCCGCAAGCGCATATAGCCCGGGAGCCAGGTAAGAAGGAAGGCCACCTGAATTTGTTTTTTAGCGGGCGCCAAGAGGATTTCGATAAGGCCAGGCGTGATATGGTTTCGAGCCAGATCAGCGCCCGAGGTATTCGCAACGCTCGCGTTCTCTCCGCAATGACTGAAATCCCCAGGCATCTCTTCGTATCAAAGGAACAACAAAAATACGCATACGATGACAACCCTCTCTCCATAGGCCATGGTCAGACCATCAGCCAACCCTACATGGTGGCGCTGATGACAGAACTGCTTGAACTCAAAGGGGATGAGAAAACCCTGGAAATTGGCACCGGCTGCGGCTATCAGACTGCGGTCCTCGCCAGGCTTTCAAAATTCGTCTACACTGTCGAACGGATAGAAGCCCTGTCTTTGGCGGCGCAGGCAAACCTTGAAGAGTTGGGTATAAATAATGTGCTTTTCAGGGTCGGGGATGGAACAGTTGGTTGGGCGGAACACGCCCCTTTCGACGGAATCATGGTTACCGCCGGCTGCCCGGTCATTCCTGAAACGCTTACGGACCAGTTGGCTGACAATGGGAAGCTGGTCATTCCCGTAGGGGACAGGTTCTCACAGACTCTCAAGAGGATAACCCGGTCCGGAGACTCTTTCAAAAGCCAAAGCTTTACAGCGTGCAGATTTGTTGATTTAATCGGCCGGCATGGTTGGCCGGAATAGGCGCCGATTAGCAGGGAAATTCCTTCTTGCCACACCCGCTGTTTGACCCGAACCAATCAATAGCCACAAGTGGATTGTATTTAATTGCCCGATCGGTCCCTAAAACTACGGTGTTTTCTCCTGTTATTCTGCGCAGGCCTCCCGGTCTTGCTCGGCGGATGTCCCCACAGGTCCGAAATGAGGGGTCTGTCGAACATGGATGCTCCACCGATTAGCTCCTCCTCTCCTGCAACCGGGAGATATCATCTGGTTTCCAAAGAGGAGAACCTCTCAAAACTGGCAAGGAAGTACGGGACAAGCGTTCGGCTCATCGCTGAAATGAATAACCTCAAACCGCCATATGTGATCAGGGACGGGATGAAACTGTTCATTCCGGGGGATGTATCCGAGCAGGCGCCTGACAGGACCGTGAACGATGACCAGAATACCATCCCCATACCGGATGACACATCGAAGCTCGCATGGCCGGTCAAGGGGGAAATAACATCGGAATTCGGTGTTAGGGAAGGCGCCCAGCACAACGGGATTACCATTAAGGCGCCCGAGGGCGCCCCGGTGGCCGCCGCATGGAACGGAAAGATAGGTTTTGTAGGCGCTATCCCAGGCTATGGAAAGGTCATACTGGTCGAACATCCAGATCATCCTGAAAATCTGGTAACCGTCTATGCCCACCTCAAGGACTCCTTGACAGAAAACGGAAAACAGGTCAGGAGAAACGAAGTGATTGGCTCTGTTGGCTCATCAGGGAGGACAGACTTCCCTGCGCTGTATTTTGAAGTCCGGAGCAAATCCAAACCCCGAAATCCGCTTTTTTTCCTGGTAGACCCGGCGACCACTCAGATCCGACCGGAGACGCCCGGCAAGGAGAATTGAAAATGCTCCAGCAGTTCAAGGTTAATATCGGCAGCCTGACCATCCACAAACCTTTTACTATTCCGTCGGGTGTAGTGACAACCGTTGCTTCGGTAATCGCTAGAATAGCCCGCGATGTTCCTGATATCGGTTTTCGGACAACAAAGGCCATCAGCGTCAATCCGAGGCCGGGGTATAGGGAGACGATCGTTCATGAATATCATCCGGACTGTTTCGTTAACGCCGTGGGA
>CALDNG010000322.1 GCA_937915285.1 uncultured Desulfomonile sp.
GCGACAAGTGCTACGAGAACAAGGAGTGGGTGTGGGGTTATAGAGAAAACGACCCTATGGGTGGACACGACCCGTACAGCTCGAGCAAAGGATGCTCCGAACTTGTAACATCGGCTTATTTAAAATCATATTTTGAGCCGGAAAGATATGGACTCGACCATCATGTCGCCCTTGCCTCTGTTCGGGCCGGTAATGTAATCGGTGGAGGAGATTGGGGGACCGACAGATTAATCCCTGATTGTATGAGGGCCCTCAGCGCAGAAAAGAGTATAGTGATTCGAAATCCAAAATTCACACGACCGTGGCAGCATGTTTTGGAACCCTTGAGAGGTTACATTATGCTTGCTGAAAGCCTTTGGGATGCCGGATGTGAATTTTCCGGTTCCTGGAATTTTGGGCCTAATGACCAAAGCTCCTGGACAGTAGAGATGGTGGTTAAAAGATTGATCGAGCTCTGGGGGAATGGAAGTTATGAATGCCCATCCTCTCAAGACCTTCACGAGGCTAGGTCACTTAATTTGTATTCCACCAAAGCTTCCGTATTTTTAGGATGGACACCATTGCTGGAAACTAGCCAGGCATTGAGACTCACCGTGGACTGGTACATAAAATTCTACGATGGGTCAGGTCCTGAGGATCTTGTAAGTGTAACATGTGAACAAATCCGAAAATACCTTGTTCCAGAAAGCTGAGCCACCTTTCTGAATTTGAATCCATAAAGTTAGACATTGTCATCACGGTTTAAAATATTTCCAACTAAAATTAAAGACCTCATGGTGTTGGAGCGTAACCCGATCTCAGATGACAGGGGATGGATCGAGAGGCTTTTTTGCGCAGAAGAACTTCTCGCCGCTGGTGTTAGCAAAAAAATAGTTCAGATCAACCGAACGTTAACCCAAAAAAAAGGCTCAATCCGCGGGATGCACTTTCAGTATCCTCCTGACGCGGAGATCAAGATTGTAACCTGTCTGCAGGGATCGATATTTGATGTTGCCGTAGATTTGAGATCTGGTTCTGAAACCTTCCGTGAATGGCATTCTGAAGTGTTGACAAAAGATAATCATCGAAGTCTGGTCATTCCCGAAGGGTTTGCTCACGGTTTTCAGACCATGACTGATGATTGCGAGTTGCTTTACCTGCATACAGCCGCTTACAGTTCCCTTAGTGAAGGAGCCTTTAACGCCCTCGACAAAGCCTTGGGCATCGAGTGGCCCTTACCTGTTGGTGAGAGATCGGAACGTGACATGAATCATCCAATGATTGATTCTAAGTTTAATGGAATAGTCCTTTGAATTGTCGTCATTGTGGATCTAGACTGAGTTTGGAACTCATCGATTTGGGCACTGCTCCCCCATCAAACGCATATTTGACGGATTCGCAGTTGCGTTCTCCAGAAAAATGGTATCCTTTGAGAGTTCTGGTTTGTGAGATGTGCTGGTTGGCTCAGACCGAGGATTTTGCTGATGCAGAAGAGTTATTTAGCGCCGATTATGCCTACTTTAGTTCATTCTCTTCTACGTGGCTGAGACATGCGGAAGATTATGTGGAAATGGTCACGCGACGGTTTGAATTGGGACGCAAGTCTCTGGTGGTGGAATTGGCGGCAAACGATGGATATCTCCTACAGTATTTCAAAGCTAGAAAAATTCCATGCCTGGGGATAGAGCCTACCCAAAGCACAGCTTCGGCTGCCAGGGAAAAAGGCCTAGATATAATTGAAGATTTTTTCGGAAAAAAGCTGGCCCAGAAGCTGGTTGATCAGAACAAACAGGCGGATCTCATAGTTGCCAACAATGTTTTTGCGCATGTGCCGGACATAAATGATTTTGTGGCCGGATGTGTCAAAATCTTGAAAAGTCATGGAGTAGCGACGTTTGAGTTCCAATATCTACTAACACTCATAGAACAAAATCAGTTTGATACCATTTATCACGAACATTTTTCATATCTCTCTTTAACATCTGCGGTTAACATTATTGAAGCGCATGGTTTAAAAGTTTTCGACGTTGAGCGCTTGCCTACACACGGCGGCAGCTTAAGAGTCTACGTTAAACAGGCCCTGAACGAATCGCTTGGCTTGTCTCCCAATGTTACCAAATTGTTGGCTTTCGAAGAGAAAAAGGGTGTTAGGGCAGGGCAATTCTACAAGGACTTTCAGGCTAGGGCTGTGAAAATCAAGAATGATTTTGTCCATTTCCTAATAGAGACGAAAAGGAAAGGGTTACGTGTAGGCGCCTATGGGGCTGCAGCTAAGGGGAACACTCTGCTGAATTTTGCTGGTGTCCGGGATGATCTGTTGCCGTACGTGGTAGATTCAAATCCGTTTAAACAGGGCAAATACATGCCTGGAAGCCGGATACCAATCGTGTCCGAGAGATATTTGGTGGATGATCAGCCTAACCTGGTGTTAATAATGCCTTGGAATCTACGGGATGAGATTTTGAAGCAGTTAGTTTATGCAAGGGATTGGGGCGCCAAGTTTTTGACCGCAATACCAGATTTGAGAGAAGAATGAAGAGTCGTATTTATTACACTAAGCCTTCAATAACTGAATTAGAGGTATCGTATGCCACCGATGCCGCTCGTAATGGCTGGGGTGATCGCTGTTATGATTACATTCTGAAATTTGAAAGCCTGTTTAAACAATTTGTGGGGACCGAATACGCCATAGCGACGTCTAGCTGCACGGGAGCGTTACATATGGGCTTGGCAGCTCTAAATATAGGTCCAGGTGATGAAGTTATTCTAGCTGACAGCAACTGGATTGCTACTGCGGCACCTATCGCCTATCTTGGGGCCAAACCAGTATTTGTTGATATATTGCCAGATACGTGGTGCTTGGATCCTGATTTGGTTGAAAAAGCCATTAACCAACACACAAAAGCAATAATCGCTGTGCATCTTTACGGCAATTTATGTGAGATGGACGAGCTCCTCGAAATTGGCCAACGGCATGGAATACCCGTCATTGAAGACGCTGCCGAGGCCATTGGTTCATACTGGCATGGTAAACATACCGGCTCTATGGGGCTTTTCGGAACCTTTTCATTTCATGGAACCAAGACATTGACTACCGGTGAAGGCGGAAT
>CALDNG010000323.1 GCA_937915285.1 uncultured Desulfomonile sp.
TTCCGATCTCATATTTACCTGGAAGCTCGTAGCTTTGAAGAAACGTCACTGGTGCAGGCTCAGGTCAAGGCTCTACTGAGGGAACGCCATCGGTTGAGACATGATGTGGCTGACGACTTTACAATACAAAACCAGGCTGATGTTGTTGAGGCCGAAAGCTCTGTGGCCAAAACTTTCAGTCTGCTGGTTATTGCTATAGCCTCTGTCTCGATGCTCATAGGCGGAGTGGGAATACTCGGGGTGATGCTGCTGTCGGTCAAGGAGCGGGTCTCGGAAATTGGCGTCAGAAGAGCTGTGGGCGCTCGCCGTAAAGACATATTGATTCAGTTTCTTGTGGAGTCCTCATTCCTGGGGATAATCGGAGGTCTGGCCGGAATTGCAACGGGTTTGATAGCCTCGCAGTTGTTGAAATTCCTTTCAGGAATGCCTGTGGTATTGTCGCTGAATTACATGATCGCCTCCTTGATATTTTCGGTACTGGTCGGACTGGCTTTCGGCATTTACCCGGCGTGGAAAGCCGCAGGACTGGATCCCATCCAGGCGCTTAACTCAAAGACATAAATCAGGTGAGCCTTTCAAGGATCCAGAGACCTAACTCTCTGAAGTCAAATCTGCTTTCACCTTCAAGATCCCTGGCTTGATTCTCCCGGTATACGATTCCAAACTGCCTGTCCATATTAACTTCATTATTCCTACAGTAATTGGTGAGAGATGTCTTTGTCATGCTGCCAACCAGGCATGCGCCGACCGAGGATCCCCAGGCAAAATGAGGCCCGTCCCCTCCGCTGTCACCAATAATCACAACCTTTGCAGCGGTTAAGCCCAATTTTTTCATGACAGAGTCAGTGTTTGAAGCCTTGTCTGAGGTTTCCAGGACTTGATACTGAAACCTGGGATCTGTTTCGACACCCGCAAATTTTATGAACGGGTTGGAAGCCACTATTGGGGCCGGCGGAATGAGTTTGCGATCTATGATCCTCTGAAAGAAACCCTGAGCGCCTGTTGTGTTTATCATGAACAATATGTTTTTTGAAGCCAGCATCTCTATCATTTCGACGACACCGTTATAAATAGCGAAAGACGCGTCCAGATATGAGTCCATCTGTTCCGGGGAAAACGGTTTGGGAAGAATCCCGTTTATCTGTGAGACAGCCAGCGACAGAGGAATCTCATTTGATGTGTAACTCTTGAAAATCCTGTCGAGTTCTTTCTTGAGTTCCGGGTACAGGTAAGCTACCGGGTCAAATGGACCAGTAGGCGCCAGGCATTCATTCCAGTCTGAAGATACCAAACCAATGTATTTCATTGTTCTATCCAAATCCATTCCTGTTCTCTTTCTACTTTTAACCTCCTGGATCAGGTTGAGTCAAATCATGAATCACCCTCAGAATTCTATGCCCCCCCGTAAGACATTAAAAAACCGCTTGTTTCTACAACGTGTGCTGTCAATCGCTGGATTCATGAAACTGGATCATCTTTATACAATGAATTCAGCCCCACTTATACGGTCAGGTCAGGCGTATTTTCCGCATCATGAACTAAGACAAGGCCTAATGGAAAAACATTCAGGCTGGCTTCTATCAAATCTGGAGTTCCAACCATCGGCTAAAGTGTCTATTTACTGAACTCTAGGGAGACTAGGACGACGGAATTTTTCCGAGGATTTACAAAAATTCCTTTTTGGGTCAGGCAATCGGATTGCTTTATAATTCACGATGCTGTAATGTTAATGAATCTAGGTGAATACACCTTTCTTCGTTTCGGTCTTACCTGATAACAGAATTTTCTTTGTGATTCTATAAGTTGGTCAAACCCATCAAATCTGAGGAGCTTGAAACAATGGATTTTATCGAACGGCTCAAGGAAATCGTAGGCCCCAGGAACATCACTGTTTCACCGGTAGATTGTCTGGCTTATTCGAGAGACATGTCGATCCATTCTGGAACACCGCAAGCGGTTCTGTTTGTTAGTAACACCGAACAGGTCAGCCAGATAGTCAAGTTGGCCAATGAAAACAAGATTCCCGTAACAGCTAGAGGGACCGGCTCTTCAGTGACCGGGGCAGTTCTGCCAATCAAAGGCGGTTTGATACTGGATTTCACCAGGATGAATTCTGTTCTTGAAATAAACAAGGCTGATTCTTATGCGGTTGTGGAGCCTGGTGTAATCTGCAACGCGTTGAACGCCAAGCTCGCTCCCTCCCATTTCTTTCCACCTGACCCGGGGAGCGCTGCAATAGCCACCATCGGAGGAATGATTTCAACTAATGCCAGTGGAGTAAGAGCCGCAAAATACGGAACAACCAAAAATTATGTAAAAGGACTGACCGTGGTAATGGCGGATGGTCGAATCATCAAGACGGGAGATATTGCGCCCAAGAGCACTGCAGGTTACGACCTTACACAGTTGTTTGCCAGTTCCGAAGGCACACTGGGAATCATCACCGAGGCCACGGTAAGGATTCTCCCCATGCCCGAATATGAGGCCTTTGCAAAAGCCTCTTTCCCCGATGTCGATACAGCCGGAAAGGCTGTCGAGAAAATGTTCACGTCAGGCCTTGAACTGGCGACATGTGAAATACTGGACAACGCATGCATACAGGTGGCCAGGGAAGCTCTGAAAATGGATATCCCGCCCGAAGTCAACTGCCAGTTGTTCATGGGGATAGACGGCCCAAAAGCCGCAGTCCAGGAACAGATAGAAAAAATCAATGAGATATGCAAATCAGTCGGTGGTATAGAAAACATCTGGTCCGACAATCCGGTCGAGAAGGCCCAGTTGTTTGCGGCACGCGGTGGACTTGTACCAGCCATGAGCCGCCTCCAACCACATCACAGGCTTGTCCCGCTTGTTGAAGATTTTGGCGTTCCAATAAGCCGAATACCTGAAACAATAGCTGAGATTCAGAAAATCGGTGACAAATATGGCTTCCCGGTGGCCACATTCGGGCATATCGGGGATGGAAACCTGCACGCCACCTTTATCATGAACCCAACCCTGCCGGAACACTGGGAAAAAGTTAAGAATATCGCGCTCGAATTCATCGACATGACATTGCGTCTTGGAGGGACAGTTTCCGCCGAACATGGTGTTGGAATGGCTAAAGCTCCTTACATCGGGAGACAACTCGGGGAATCTCTCAACGTCATGACGCAGATAAAGAAGGCCTTGGATCCAAACAATATTTTAAACCCGGGAAAAATGGGTTTCGAAGATTCAATCACTGATATTCTGGATGAAAACAGTTTCATTAACTATCTGAAACATCCTGATAAAATACAACACTTCAGCGAAGAAGTTGATAATGAGATACTCGCCTGCATTCAGTGTGGCTTCTGTCGGGCCGGGTGTCCTACTTTTGGAGAAACATCTCTGGAATCGCTTAACGCAAAGGGCAGGGTCACCCTTGCGTTCAATATGCTCTCAGGTAACGTGGAACCGTCCGAAGACCTTGCCAAAAGACTCTATCAGTGCATGTTGTGCCTAAACTGCAAATTTGTCTGTCCGGCGAAAGTGAATGTTTCAGACATCATCAGAAGCGCTAGGCAAAGGTTGGTTGAGCATGGTTTCCTTCCGGAATCCTTCAAACCTGCCTTGACCTCGATGCTTGAGGCAGCCAACCCCTTGCTGGCTCCTCCAGAAAAGAGAGCTGACAGCTTCCCGGCCAATTTCAAAAAAGCCATTCCGGGAGAGACAGAAGCAATCGTTCATGTGGGTTGCGTGACAGGTTTTCAGGATGTCAAAATAATTCCGTCAATGATCGACATAATGGAGAAAACAGGCATCAAATATGGAGCGCTAGCAGAGGAAGAAACCTGCTGTGGTTATTTGGCCTACCTGGTAGGCGACATGGACACTTTCAACAAAACCATGAAAACCTATGAAGAGAAACTGGCCGCATACAAGCCGAAGAGCCTCATAACCTCTTGCGCAGGCTGCCTGAAGACTTTTAGAGACCTCTATCCCCATTACGGAGCTTCTAATGGCTATGTGGTGTCGCATATCGTAGAACTTCTGGATAAGCTTGCACAGGAAAACAAACTGAAGTTCAAGGAGGACGCCCAACCTGTGAAGGTGATTTATCATGATCCTTGTGATATGGGACGTCACATGGGTGTTTACGAACCGCCTCGAAATGTTCTTAAGGCCATCCCCGGGGTTGAACTCCTGGAATTCCCGATGAATCGGAAATTCCAGGAAGATCGGAAGAGCACACGTCTGAACTCCAGTCACGAGTGGATAGCTCG
>CALDNG010000324.1 GCA_937915285.1 uncultured Desulfomonile sp.
TACGAGCTATCCACTCGTGACTGGAGTTCAGACGTGTGCTCTTCCGATCTAAGACTATTAGCATGACATGGCGTGTGTATTCCCCGAAGATGGCAAAGCAATTACGAGGTAACAAATGGGATTCTGTGGCGTATGTGTAGCTATTTGTATGCTATTGCTCGGAGCTGTCTCGGCCCATGCTGACCAGCAGGTGACTTTTTCTGCCACAAAGCACGAGCGAGAGAGAAAAATCGTTAAGGCACTGTTGAAGAAAGAGATCCGGGAGGCAAAGACCCTCTCGAAAGAACCTGTTCAGATCGACATTGCACTGGCCGACCTTAATCACGACGGTACGCGTGAGATTCTGGCATATGTGCGACAATATCCCTATTTTTGCGGCACTGAAGGGTGTTGGTTTGTGATTTTTAGGCAAGAAGGCCAAACATGGCGAAACATACTTCAGTTGATAATTCAGGAAAATGTCAGTCTATCCACCGTTTCAACATCCGATTTTGTTGATCTGATTGTGGAAGACAAGTCAGTCTGGAGTTGTCGTGGTGCCAAATACGGCTTCTCGCATAAACGTCCATGATTCATTCAATAACATGATACCGAACAGTAACAATTTCCATTGAGGGATTATGCCGTGAGTAAGACGTTTGAGGATTTTTTGACTGCTTTGGCACAGAAAGAGTCGAACAGGAGATATGACATCGAAAACTACAGTGGCTATTCGGGTAAGTACCAAATGGGAGAGTATGCCCTGATCGATGCGGGATATTATCTCCACGATGGAACGGGCGCCAGGAAAAATGCAGACGGCAAATACGTTGACAACGATTGGATCGGTCACTGGACGGGACGGAAGGGCGTTAAGAGCAAGGTGGATTTTCTCTCTGCCCCTGAAGCCCAGGAAGACGCAATCCGGCACCACGTGGCCAACCTCTGGAAACAAATCAAAGCGTTGCATCTGGATTTGTACGAGGGCACAACGGTCAACGGGATCGTTATCACGAAATCGGGAATGATCGGAGGAGCCCATCTGAAGGGGGTCGGAGGGCTGAAAAGTTATCTCAAATCTGCAGGCCGCAACATTCCGAAAGATGGAAACGGCACGTCCATTGAACACTATGTGTCAACGTTTGGTGGCTATGATATTGAGAGCATTCTGAAGGAGGCATGCGGAGCAACCGACAACGCAGAGAATCACCGAGCCATGACCACTGTTGGTCAATCCCGATCAAAGACTAAATTGGCGAAAAAGCATGTTGGAAACGGGGGCAACGCTCAACATTATGTTGTAAGGCCTGGAGATACCCTGTCTAGAATTTCCCGCATGCATAACCTCTCAGTGGCCGAAATACTTACGGTTAATCCCTCAATAACCGACAGGAACCGGATAGCTGTCGGACAGAAGTTGGTAATCCCTTCGGACAAAACTGCCAGTCTCAGTTACGGCAAGACACCCTATGCGCCTGCATCACATCCTCAAGTTGGCTCAACACCTCGGCAACCGTGGTGGGGAGAAACATTTGTCGGAGGATTCCGCAAGAGATGGAACTGAAGGGGTCATCGCCACCGCCTCTCTGAGCAATTCGTAAGTTTCACGAGGAAAACGCCATGACAATCCAAAAGGCCGCGGCAAGCCTCCTTTCTCAGGGCTCAACATCAAGCTTTCAGTTCGAGATTCCCGCCACCAGGCACTTACTGTCGGTAGCGGGATTCACCGTCGACGAGCGTATATCCCATCCCTATGACATCCACCTCACCCTGGCCACAAAGGACAATGTGGATCTCGACGAGGTGATCGACAAGGAAGCCGTGCTTTCCGTAGATCATGAGGGCGGAACGCGCTATTTCCACGGTGTTGTCCGGGAATTCACCTCTCTCGGGACGGATGGCGACTACGACCTCTACCACGCCCACATTGTGCCGGCCCTGTGGTTCCTTTCGCTGGAGCAGGATTGCCGTGTTTTCCAGTTCAAGAACGTTCAGGACATAGTCGCCGAAATCCTCGAAGAGAGCGATATCACCAGTGACCGCTACCGCTTCGCACTCTCCAGGGAGGACCGCCTGCGCAAATTCTGCGTACAGTACCGGGAAACGGACCTGAACTTCGTCTCGCGACTTCTCGAAGAGGAGGGAATCTTCTACTTTTTCGAG
>CALDNG010000325.1 GCA_937915285.1 uncultured Desulfomonile sp.
GAGTAGACCGAATGCCTAGAAAAGGTAAAGTGCCCAAAAGAGATATTCTTCCTGACCCAAAGTATCACAGCAAACTGATATCAAAGTTTGTCCACGGGATCATGTGGGAAGGCAAAAAATCTACAGCGGAAACGATTCTTTATGACGCTCTGGATATCGTTGGAAAGAAACTAAGCGAAGAGCCTCTCAAAATATTCGAGCGGGCGGTTGAGAATGTCAAACCGGTCCTGGAAGTCCGGTCCAGGCGTGTTGGCGGAAGCACTTATCAGGTGCCGGTCGAAATTCGACCTGAGAGAAGGCAGGCTCTGGCTATCCGTTGGATCATACAGTACGCCCGTTCACGTTCTGAAAAGAGCATGAAGGAAAAACTGGCCGCCGAATTCATGGATGCTGCCTCGAACCGCGGTAGCTCTGTAAAAAAACGAGAAGACACTCATAAAATGGCTGAGGCTAACAAGGCATTTGCACACTACAGGTGGTAGTACGGATTTAAGAGTTAATTATGAAGCTTGATGCGCTAGCAAAAACCCGCAACATCGGAATTATGGCCCATATTGATGCGGGAAAAACTACAACGACTGAGCGGGTTCTCTACTACACTGGAGTGTCTCATCGTATCGGAGAAGTTCACGATGGAGCGGCCATCATGGACTGGATGGAGCAGGAACAGGAGCGGGGAATAACAATTACCTCGGCTGCAACAGCCTGCCAGTGGCGAAACCACAAAATTAACATTATCGATACCCCAGGCCACGTCGATTTCACTATTGAGGTCGAAAGATCTCTCCGGGTATTGGACGGCGCTGTGGCAGTCTTCTGCGCTGTAGGCGGAGTTGAACCACAATCTGAAACCGTGTGGAAACAGGCGGACAGATACCAGATACCTCGGGTGGCTTTCATCAACAAGATGGATAGATCAGGCGCAGACCACCTTCGGGTCATCGAAATGATGAGGAATAGACTGGCCACGCAACCGCTGTTGTTGCAGTTACCGATGGGGACGGAGGACAAGTTCGCCGGAGTCATCAACCTCATCGACATGAAGGCCGTCGTTTATGATGAAGCTTCCATGGGGATGAAATTCTCCGTAGTGGACGTGCCGGATAAATACCTGGAAGAGGCGACAGAGGCCAGACAGATATTGATTGAGTCGGTTTGCGAACTGGACGACTCACTCCTGGAAAGGTACCTGGAGGGTGACACTAACATCCCGGCGGAAACCCTCTACCGAACCATCAGACAGGCGACGGTCGATCTAAAAGTGACGCCGGTGCTTGTAGGATCAGCATTCAAAAACAAGGGCATCCAGCAGTTGTTGGACGCAGTGGTAGATTTCTTGCCTTCACCGGTGGATGTTCCTCCGGTTGAGGGAAAAGATCCCAAGGGGCATGCCGTGACCAGAGAGGTCGATGGACCACTATCGGCCCTGGCGTTTAAGGTCATGAATGACCCCTATACGGGCAATCTGACTTTTATCAGGATTTATTCCGGAAAGCTGACTGCGGGCTCCTCTGTCTACAATGTGAATTCGGACCGGAAAGAGAGAATCGGTCGGCTTTTAAAAATGCACGCCAGTCAGAGGGAAGAGATCAAGGAAGCGTCTGCCGGAGACATCATCGCTGCAGTCGGGATCAAACATACCAAGACCGGTGACACTCTCGCGGATGAAGATCACCCGATACTCCTGGAATCGATGGAATTTCCGGAGCCTGTGATCTCGGTGGCCATAGCCCCCAAATCCCGTGATGAAATAGACAAGTTATCCCGCGCCTTTTCACGTCTTTTGAGGGAGGATCCCTCACTAAGAGTAAAAACGGACAGGGAGACGGGTCAGACAATTCTTTCAGGCATGGGTGAACTCCACCTTGAGATCATAGTGGACAGACTCCTCAGGGAATTTCAGGTTGAGGCGGTTGTTGGAGAACCCCAGGTAGCCTTTAGAGAAACCCTGACCAAACCGTCGCGCATACATTACCGCCACATCAAACAGACCGGAGGTAAGGGTCAGTTTGCTGAGGTAGTTTTTGAGGTAGAGCCACTCGGACGAGGTGGCGGTTTCGAATTTGTCGATAAGATCACTGGTGGTGTAATACCCAAAGAATACATCAAACCCGTTGAGGATGGCGTTATCTGGGCTATGGAGTCCGGCTCAGTTGCAGGATTCCCGGTCGTCGATGTCAGGGTCTCTCTGGTTGACGGCAAACACCACGAAGTCGATTCGTCGGAAATGGCATTCAAAATGGCAGGCTTCATGGCCTTCAAGGAGGCGTGCAAGAAGGGAGCCACCATTCTTCTAGAGCCGATAATGGATGTGGAAGTGGTCGCTCCAGGTGAATTCCTTGGGGACACCCTCGGCGACCTGACGGCGCGAAGAGGCAAAATATTGGGAATGGAGAGCCGTTCAGGAATTCAGACTGTGGGTGTGCGCGTCCCTCTGGCACGCATGTTCGGTTATGCCACAGATTTAAGAAGCCTAACTCAAGGCCGGGCAACATTTACAATGCGTTTTTCACATTATGAACCGGCGCCACAATCCGTAACGGAGAAGGTCGTCGCAGAATTTAAGCAAT
>CALDNG010000326.1 GCA_937915285.1 uncultured Desulfomonile sp.
TCGCCAGACCAGTCTTTTGTCTTCTCACCTTTATGGCTCCTTTCATTCGAGGATTCTCGATGATTAGTTTCTTGGCGGCCAAGACAACTTGGACTACCCTAATTTGCTCTCTGGTATTACTTTCGAGCGCAGAATTTGTTGAATCTGTCCTCGACCTTTTTGCCAGTTGATAATTCTCGAGAAGTCATCCATGTATTCAGCGCGTCGGTTTTGATATTTTAGATAGCACCGCAACTTTCGCAGTTGAAAAAAGAGGCAAAAAGGTAATTAAAACGTTGTAATAAGCTAGCGAAGTGACGTCCGAGGCGCTATTTAAGCATTGCCACAAAAAAATCGCACAACAATAGGACGTCCCATCATGAGAGTTACTTCATTTGAGGCAGAGGATCAAGAGATTAGAGATAGGATCGACGCATTTTTGACCCGGTTTAGGATTGACTCACCTCTAAGCCAGGCCGGAATCAGGAAATTTCGTGGTATCAGACCACTTTTGGTTCTCAGAACCATAAAGCCGATCCGAATAAATCCTAATTGTTAAGTCACTAACTAACCCCTCTGACCAGGCTGAATACTTTAATCGGCTCGCTGACGTTTTTGAATTTTATGTGACCACGGTCAAAAAGTTCCCAAATTGATGCTACATGCCTGGATGTCTCTGGACCAAGGAGAATGTCTCCATCCCTGGCTGAGGAAGCAATCCTTGCAGCCAGATTTGTCACCGGGCCAGTGGCTGTGTAAGTCATCCGGGTCCCCATGTTACCCTCAAATTTTGTCATACCAACTGAGGCAACCCCCGAATTTATTCCCATGTTTATTTCTACACCGGGAAATCTACCCTGAAGCTCTTTGTTTATTTCTCCAGTCTTTTTTCTGATCTCTAATGCAGCTTTGGACGCATTAACAGAAGAAGTTGCTGCCTCTCCCTGGAATATTACCATGAGCCCATCCCCTGCCGTCTCATTTATGTCTCCTCCGTAGGCGTAAAGTATGTCCAGGAAAGCGGAGAAATATTTTTCTATAATAAAGTTGACCTTTCCTCTCGCATGGTTCTCGCTCATTCTTGTATATCCAGCGATGTCCAGAAAGAGAACCGTGACCTCAATGTCCCTCTTCTCAAATTCCGGAGATTCAGGATTTCTCTCTACAATCATTTGAACCGTGGCAGGGACAAACGGTTTTAATTGTCTTAGCATTGCGTCAACAGTCAGCTTTTCCTGAGAAATCTTCCAGTGTCCTCTGGCATTCTTGATCACATTAGACGCAAGTTCAGTAAGATCCTGAAGTATCAGAAGGTCATTCTGGTTTAATGGCTCATCCGATGATGAAATGGCATCCAAAACTGCTATAGGTTCATCATCAAGATAAATCGGAACAACAATTTCGTACAACCCTTGCGGCACGATCGCAGAAGTCAAATCCCCAGGAAGGAAGCACATTGCGCCAGATTCCTTTTGGAGAGCGCCAAGAACCATGGCTCTGCCTCGTTTACAAAGTTGGCAATTGATTCGTTTTTTCTCAACGGCACAATGCAAAGGTCTGGTATAATTCTCTGCTTCGGGATCCACAATCAGAAGGCAAGCTTCTTCAAGTTTGGGTATGCTTATTTTGGCTTCATCTCGAATTACCTCCAGAATATCTGTAATGTCGAGGGATGCCGTGATCTTTTTGGCCAGCCTAAAAATATTTTCAAAGCGTTTTTCAAACATTGTAACAGCCTGCAGTCCTGATCCCCCTACAAATCCTGGGTATTTGATGCACAAATACACTCTGAATCTTTCAACTCTTCAAAAGAATCACATCTTCTCTATTATGATTATCATACAAATGACATCAAAGAAAACAGCTATCGGATGGTCAAAAGTTTTATCGGCTTTAAATCATGATTGAAACTGGCACTGGGCGTTTCCATTATGAGAGGTCGTTGCATGTAGTCATGACAGACTTGATCCGGAATCCTGAATTGCCGGATTCCTTTTTGCACGGGAATGACAGACCAGATAATGCAGACAGTTTGCGCTCACTTATGAGAACGGCTATATGTCACGATGAGGTAGGTATGGCGTGCCAGGATGTCTCGGATTCGCTTGTTCCAGTTAGAATAATCCTCGTGTGGAGGAAGACTGAGCCTGCGTAACCGTTCTAGCCCTCCATCACCAACTGAACCACCTCAACAAGCTGGGTCATTTTACATGGTTTAGGCAGGAAGCTAATCACGTAAGGTTTGATTGCGAGGCTAAGTTCACTTTTAGGGTCATGTCCCGTTAACACAATGGCCTTCACCAGGGGGTTGATCTTCATAAGTTCCATAAGGCAGTCTCGACCATTCATTTCGGGCATAAGAATATCAAGTATGACCAGACCTATATCTGCGTGCCGTTCTTTATAAATCTTGACAGCATCTTTTCCGTTAGGCGCTGTGATGACGTCATAGCCGGCCGCCTCAAGAGCCGATTGCTCCAGTCCTGCCACAAGCGATGAATCTTCAACCACCAGAATCTCTTTTCCGCAGTCCGTCCTGCACGTCATTACATCTTTTATTTCAGGATCCTGCGGGGTCTCGATTTCTGGAAAATACACCCTGACCGTAG
>CALDNG010000327.1 GCA_937915285.1 uncultured Desulfomonile sp.
GACCACCGAGATCTACACTCTTTCCCTACACGACGCTCTTCCGATCTTGCAACTGTCTATGGGAAACGTTCTGATCAGCCACATCCAACGAAGTCCACGGTCTTGATGAGCTACTACAGTTTTCTTGCCCAGGATAATGAGAACTGGAAGCGATCACCCGATCGTATGCTTTTGAAATGCGCAGAAGCCCAACTGATCCGAATGCTGTTTCCTCATGAGATGGCAAGTTTCTACACCGACGAGGAGATCGCTTCAGAGCATATTGCCGATACTGAGCCGGTGGTTGATCGGCCAGTCATAGATGTAAGACCGGTGAAGCCAAGGAAATCGGTTTCCACCACCGGAAACAACGGTGGAAGCTCCATCGTAAACACACCGACAATACAGGACACAGAGCAAAACACTCCGATGAATGATGGCGAGGTAATGACCCAACTATGGGCCAAAATCGAAGCCCATCTTCATTCCTATTCATCATGCACGGACGAAACCATTACCACTGCTAGAAATCTGGTCAAAGCGCATTTTGACGTGAAACGGATCGAGGACATACCGATAAGCCAGATGGATGGCCTTCGAAAATATGCAAAGACCACGATGCTGAAAGAGCTTTACAACCTCCAACTTCTGTCCTTCGAAAGGTCCTGAAAATGTTATTCAAACGCATAAGCAAGTCTTTGGTTGCGAATTTCCTTAAATGCGCCTGGTATGCCCATGCAAGGCATAACCTGGGTTACAAGGTTCCCGCCGGACATGCTGCAATCATCGGCCGGGCTACCCACAAGCCCTGGGCTGAATATCACAGCAAGGCAAAATCCCTTGAACAGATCCAGACTGAGCTTGATCCTGAAGTGGCGGCTCTCTTCAATATGGCTGTTGCCTCGGACACACTGAAGCTTTCGGATGTCCTCTGCGAATTCAAGATTGAAGCCGTCCTCCAGGACACCAATTTAATAGCGATTCTGGATCGACTCGGATTTACTGCCCTCCGAGAGTTGGTTATCGAAGACCTGAAAACTCAATACACCGTAACGGATGATCCTTTTGAACGCCATTTCTACGTTTACATGGGTGATCGTCAGTTTCCGTCAAACCGCATCATTTTCACTCGCCTTTACGCTCGTTCCGGACAGCGGACCATATACACCTATGAGAAAATCAAGAACCACATCTTCACGGTAACTCATCCTGACGGCGCCACCGAGGAAGTGGATCTCGAACAGTTCACACTAGACACCATTAACACCCTAAAAGACACGGACCCGATTCCGTCTGTTGGTCCGCAATGCAAGAATTGGTTCGGCGATCCGTGTCCTTTCTATCAGAATTTATGTCCGGCAACGTCCCTCGAGGTATCGACTGTAAATGCCGTTATCCAATCTAATTCAAATCTGGAAGCGGAAGCCGCCCGTGCTCTTCTAAACGCTTCGGATCCATTGAAATTACCCATGGAGACCGTTTCCGCAGCTCTCACCGGCATAAATAAGCTCAAAGAGGGCTGTCGAACTGTAGAAAAGATAATTAAGAACTGGTCGGAAACTCACGGTGATGTCATTACCCACGACGGTGTTTTCCGATGGCAGGACATTGATTCCCCGGAAATAGATAATTCGACGGCATTGCTACACATGTTTCTAAACCACGTTCCAATTGAAGACGTGGCCAGGGCAGTGAATATCTCACAAACATCCCTGAAAAAACTTCCCGGCAAATACACGGAACTTGCCGATGAAATCATATCGACCGCATCGACAATCAGAAAAACACGTCGCTTTCAAAGAGTGAGCTGACGCTTTTGAGCGCCTGTCTAGGCCACACCATCCCTCCCCCTACCTGAGGAGACAGGCGCTTACATTTAAAATGGAGCAACATTTGACCAATTATCAAATATCCGTTGATCCTGGCCTTACCTGTTCAGGTGTATGCCTCTGGCGGGATGGAGAGGCCCAACGTTTTCACACGTATCGTCCGAATGGCCATAACCCTCACGAAAAGATGAAAAACCTGTTCTTGCTTTTCAAGGACATGATTCGTTCCGTTGAAAAAAGCTCACGGATCATGGAATGCGCCATCGAGGATATTCCACCTTTTGTAAATCCTAAGCGTCAATCCGCTCTGTTCAAGCTCGCGAAAGCCGCGGCATACATAGAGATGGCGTTCGTTGAGGCCAATATTCCGATAAAGCTGATCAAGAAGGAACGCCGATCAAAGGAGATGGCGAAGAAGCTGGCCTCGGAGCAGACCAGCCTCGTAGGCTCGCAACACGCCTACGACGCATTTCTGATTGGCGTTTTGGCAGGGTATAGCAATGTCAAAGACTAACCCGATGCCGACATCTTTGGCCCTTGCTAACAAAGCCTTCGAGCTCTATTTCGGCAAGAAACGCCTCGATATCGAACAAGTTGAATCATTGCAACTTGCCTTACTGGCTCATGCAATGTCCCCTCAACATTCAGATCGTTCATTGAAGCAAACTGGCCTTGCACGTCAAATACTGGCGGACATATCACGATCCATCATATTGCGGACAAATGTCCAAAATTCCGAAACCCTTGCCAACATCGAGGAACAGTTGGACCGGTTGATGAGCTTACCCTATGAAAAACATGAAGCGAAGAATAAGAAATCTGGCGAAAAACGTCGAAAACCTGAATTCACTGCGGATCAAGCGTGAAAACCTCGATATAGCCTCCGAAATAGAATCGAATCTTTTCATCAGACCAAAACAGGGGGGATTATGCAGGATCAGGCTAAAACCGTTTCAGCGAAAGATCATCGAAATTATCCAGGCTAACCGTGACAATCAGAAGCCAACACGCCTGATAATCCTGAAATCACGTCAACTCGGATGCTCCACTGCGATTCAGGCCACGTTATTCACGCTCTGTCTGTTTCTACCGCAGCGGTCGGCTCAGACGATAGCCCACAGAAAGGACAGCTCTAGAAAGATTTTTAGAATGAGCCGTCGTTTCTACAATTCCCTGCCGCCTGAACTTAAGCTACCCATCGAAGGCGGAAAGGTAATGAGAGACAAGATCGAGTATTCATGGCCCCATGATTCCGAAATATCCGTTTACACAGCAGGTGGCGAAGACATAGGCCGTGGCGAGACTGTTCACTATTGCCACTGGTCCGAAGCTGCATTCTGGCCAAATTCCGAAGAGATATACGATGCCCTGATTCAGGCTGTCCCTCCTCCAACCGAATCATGGGATACAATGGTGGTCGTCGAAAGCACCGCAAACGGTCAGAATAACCTTTTCCATTCTTTGTGGAAACAGGCTGAGGCTAAACAGGACACTATATGGCAGGGCCTCTTTTTTAGCTGGAAGGACGATCCAACAGCTCGCATGACCGTTGCTCCCAATGAACGTTTTAATCCAACCCAGGATGAACTCGATTTTCAGATAAAACATTCCCTTGATATTGAGCAGTTGAAATGGGCCAGATACGTCCGAACTGATCAATGCCGTGGCTCATGGGAGAAGTTCCATCAGGAATATCCCGTTTCTCCCGAACTTGCTTTTACATTCTCTGGATATCCATGGTTTGATCCATCGATTATCAGGGCAAAGACCGATTACGCGAGGGACACTTCCCCTGAGTTCACGGGTTTTATCGAGTTTGCCGCTCCAGAATCATTGATGCCCAAATTGTTGCATGATCAACTCGGGCCCATAAGTGTATGGGCACATCCGCAGCCTAATTCCTCCTATTGCATCGGCGCAGATATCTCGGAAGGTGTTGGCGCTGACTATACCGAAATAATGGTGGTCAAGGAAGAGCCGCTGGCGCTCGTGGCTCAATTCAGAAGCAACCGGATCAAACCAACAGCCGCAGGCCTGATAGCCTACCTCCTCGGAGCATATTACAACTGGGCTCTGTTGGCGATTGAACGAAACGGCCCGGGTCTGGCCACGCTGGCCATTCTGGAATTCGGATTGCCTGATTATCCTCAAACGGCGTCTGGTTATCCCAACCTCTATTATCAGTTGAAAATGGATCAAAAGCTTATCGATGAGACTCCTAAGCTCGGTTTTCCAACAACAAGAAAGTCTAAAATAGCTGCTTTGAACAGGCTCAGTGAAGCCATCTCACAGGACTCTTTCTTGATCCCGTCGCTCTCATTTCTCTATCAGGCGGACGGTTTCAAGTGGGATCCCATAAATCGTAACTGGCTTCAGACTAACAGAGATCCTCTGTCCAATCTCAAAAACGACGACGCAATAATGGCAATGGCTATTGCGGTAGAAGTCATTTATCAGCAAATGCCTCGCCATTTCATGAGTCGCAAGACGATTCCCATAACCAACTGGTAGAATGAAAGCTAATCTCACACAAAATAGGGCGGTTGTATTCGCCGATCATGAGGGCTCGCCTGAATTCCGCGAAATATTTGGTGGGTTGGGGTGGGCTGATCCACAAGGCAGGGATCATTTTGCCTCCAACTGGTTTGTAGCAATTGGCGTGCAGTTTGACGAAACATTTACTGTGATTCTCGAAGAATCGGGAACCCTCAGCGTTCTTTCGGATACCCTGGTGGAAACCAAGGACCGGCTTTATCTCAGAAAGCTTTTTGTTAATGTTTCCGATCCAGCCCTCATAAAATCCCTGAAAAACATTGATGGCCTGTTTTCTTATGAAATCATAGGCCGTCATCACAATATTCCCGTGTGGAAGCATCCTGAAGAGTCATGGCGTTCATTCAGGTCACGGTCCCATGTGGCTCAATTGATTCCTGTTAGGAATGAAATCATTTCGACTCCACAGATCGGTCTTGATTTAATTCACAGTCTGACCCAGCGAAACCGATTCGAAATTCGCCACTCGTGCCCCAGGTCCTCATGGCTATTTAGGCAGACAGCTCCTTACACTAATTTGTTCAGACATCCGCTTTTTCAGGCAATCGTGCATTCTATCTACACGTTTAATCCGACATCCGGGGACACCGCCCTGCAAACTAACCAGCCAACTATTCCAAGACTTCCACGACTCGGAGTCAGACGATGACCCAACAGAACGCAACCATTAACCCCGATTTAAAGGAAGCCCAAACGTTTCTATCAGCGTTTGGTTACACTCATTCCTTTCAGCTATTACCTGAATCCGGCGCTAACGCCTCTCCTGTCTTGCAACACGGCTCATTCCAGAAGCTTTCCCCGTGGCTCGTTTCCAAGAACAAGACCGGCTATGGAATATTTTTCATGGTCAACTCAGGCGATGGACGGGGCCGGAAATCAGAAAACGTCCTCGCAGTAAGAGCCTTCTTCGTCGATCTTGATGGCGCTCCGTATGAGGATGTATTGATAGCGCCCCTTGAACCGACTATCATTTCCGAGTCTTCCCCGGGAAGATATCATGCCTATTGGCTGATTAATGAAGCGCCACTCCAGACCTTTACGGCCATTCAGAAACAATTGGCCTCACGATTCAATTCGGATCCGGCCATTAACGATCTGCCACGCATAATGAGAGTTCCGGGTTTTTACCATCAAAAGAAATCACCCTACAAATCCACTCTTTTGCAGATTACAGGTGCTCGTTATGATTACCAGACCTTTATAGACAAATTTAAAATAGACCCCTATGCTCCCACGATTGAAAAGCCGGTCACACAGGAAAAAAAAACGATAAGTCCAACCACCATTTCGCAGGGTTCAAGACACAACAAGATTCTGAGTATTTCCGGTTCATTGCGAAACCAGGGTCTAACCGGCCAATCATTAACGGATGCCTTGATGCAGATCAACAAAGACAACTGTGTTCCTCCGCTTCCTTATTCGGAGATTGCCAAGATTGCAGCCTCAATTTCCAGAAAACCTCAGCATTCTTCTTATTCCACCACATCTTACAAACAGGAACAGCCTTATAAGCCTCCTACGATCATTTCCTTTTCACAATTGCTAAAGAGCAAATATAAACCGATACAGTGGATTGTTCGTAACCTGTTACCGGAAGGACTGACCGTCCTGGCGGGCAAAGCAAAACTCGGAAAGAGCTGGTTGGCTCAATCACTCTCTCTTGCAGTGGCCCTTGGAACTCCCGCGTTAGGACATTTTCACTCAAACAGGGGTGACGTTTTGTCGCTCTCATTGGAGGACACACCTCGTCGCTATCAGCACAGGATGCATCTATTGCTGAAAAACGCTGACCCTCCTGAAACTGCTTACCTGTCCTGTGAATGGCCACGTCTTCCAAAAGGTCTTGAAGACCTGAAACGCTGGTTGGACTCTAAGAAAAATCCTAGATTAATCGTGTTGGACACTCTTGCGAAGCTTAAACCCATATCTGGCGGTTATAGATCAGGAACTCTTTACGATCGCGATTATTCGGACATCGAACAACTGCACCGTTTGGCTGCGGACTACCAGATAGCAATACTGGCGATCACTCACAAAAACAAATCGGATACCGAAGATGATTATGATTCCGTTACAGGATCTGCAGCAGTAACAGGAGTTAGCGATTCAATATGGATATTCAATCGAAGGAGCAGGGGAACTCCACAGGCTACCCTCCGGATTTCGGGCAGGGACATAGCTGACACTACTCATACACTCCATTGGGATAGCACGGCTGCGAGCTGGTATTATCTACCAGAAGAGAACCCGGATTCGAACCGCGCCAAGGATCGAATACTCTCATTACTAAGAAACGAAAAACGACCTATGACCCCTACAGAGGTGGCTTCCCTTTTAGGCTTGTCGAGGGGTCACAGTCAGAAGATATTATCCGAATTATATGATTCCCGTTCCGTAGCCAAATCTACTACAAACGGAGCCTACTATCTCGAAACCAAGGCGCTAACAATCTAAAAAACAAGAGCCTGGATACCAAGAGTAACATCTAACACATAATCTCAATAATTACCTTAACACTTTACGCCCTTATTTCTGTATGTTATCAACTTTATTTAACCAACTAACTGATATGTTACTCCTCAACTTTTGCTAATATCGAAAAACTGTGTATCACCGACTTACCATTGCCCTGTTCAATAGTTTCGAACAGATAGCGATAACAAGCACGAAATGAGGAATCGCTTTTTTGCTTGACAACACCAATTCATTTCACAAGTACTAAGAGTAGCTGATATGCGACCTTAGCTTTTGTTGATACTCCTGTCTTGCACGTATGCCCCTAAAACAATCCTTTTGAATAATATAAATTACTCAAAAACGAAAACCCCCACCCCCTACCCGCCCTAAGCACTGAATAACACGAATTAATTCAAAGCCGATCAATCCCCCCAAATACCAATTAACGGAGTAACATCATGAGAAATATCGAAATGCGAATAGATGACTCTATCCTTACCGTCACCGTGGACCTGAGCCAGAACCATGGATTGAGTCGTTCGGGTAAATCATATACGATAGCCTGCACAGACGGTAACGTCCCCCTGATTAAAGACGGCGTGTATCGCGATGAGATTATCAACCTGGTAGTCTTTAAGAAACGGCCCCAAGATGAGGTTGATCACGATCAGGCTACTGAGGTTGATCTAATGAGAAAGCAGTGGCGTGAACTAAATATCAAAAGCTAACCCCGTAGCTTAGCTGTTATCATAAATATTCTGATATACATTATTTCTACCCTCGTGCTCGGCATCGGCCTAGCTCGGCCCAAAGACGCGAAATGACTTCCGCGCTTTCCCGCCTCGCGGCCTAGCCTTCACCCGATAACTGAAACGCCATTTCCTGCTTTGACCGAGCATGGGTCTGGGAGGCCCAGAGGTAGTAGTGAAATATCGATGACCGGGCTTCGATTAATTACTCAATAACATCACCCCATACTATATTAAGAAGACCCACCCGCCCACCCTTAGCGGATGGCCGCGCTTAAGCAGCCTCGATGCACGGATTGCGCGCGGCCTGCTTAGCCGGAATGGCGCTCGGCATTGGCTTGCTTCGTCGCGAAGAGATCGATTGCGATCGTGTCTGGTTCGCTCCTTGCGCCTTCTCCGTCGCGCCATAATTACCTCGACCGCCGTACTGGTCCCCACATTGGGTTGCTCCACGACCAGCTCGCAGACCCACCAGCCCCCGCCCGCCACCCATTTGGCCCAGCCTTCCCGAAGGTTTGGGATGCCCTTCGGGAGAGGTTTGGGATATACCTCGACCAAAAAGAGAACTCTCCCTTAAGCCCATCCAGAAGTAGAGAACAATTGTACTTGCCCCGACCAGAAAGAGGGGGTGATCCCGATAATCCGTGGAGTATTGAACCACAAGACGGAGTGTTCCAGACCATACGGGGTGTATTGAATCAGGAAAGCGGATGGCGCGGGTTGTTTGGGTGGTAGTTGGCGCATAACATCCATTATCGTCGCTTGCTATGGAAGTCTCCGTCTTCGGTTGGATTGGGTTATGAATAGCCGTGTGTTGCTTTTCAGGCTGCGCCGATAAATTAATTATGCGCCGTATGATTTGCGTTGGTCACCGTGTGATTTGTATAGACGTTGTGTTCTTGTTCGCCCGCGCCTATTTCGCTAATCTCGCGCAGCTTATTCGCGTATTGCGGCCAGCTCATAGGATGAAGCCATTCGATTGTGGCTGGCCTTGCGCGAAACGCTTCAGCGCTTCGATTTTCGGCCTTGCTGCTCTCGCTGGGGGCTGACGGAATGTAGTTCTTACGACGATCGTGAGTATTTGCCCCATGCTCGCGCTTGCTGGCGGCCGAATGTTTTGCCTGTCACGCCCCTTGCTAATGAAGGCCAAGGGTCGCGCCAGGCTGTTGTTACACAGCCCTTGATGATTCTAGAGACATACGGGGCTGTACGAGTAGATAAGTAAGAAGTCCCCGTTGTTAGGATAGAGTTACGGGGCAGTACGAGTCAATAAGTAAGAACTTACGATGTGTTGTTAGAATTACGGGGTGCATAGAGATACTGCCTGTCACGTCCCTTGCCATAAAGGGCCAAGGTCCGCGCCAGGCTCTTGAAAGCACTTACCGGTTGTTTCGAGTATTACGGGGCAGTACGACTAATTATGTGAGAGGTTACCGTGTGACCAAGAGATTCTGGTGAGTATAGAGATTACGCCTGTCACGTCCCTTGCCATAAAGGGCCAAGGTCCGCGCCAGGCTGCTGATAGCACTTACCGTCTGTTTCAAAAATTACGGGGCGGTACGACCAATTATGTAAGAGGTTACCGTGTGACCGAGAGATTCTGGTGAGTATAGAGATTACGCCTGTCACGTCCCTTGCCATGAAAGGCCAAGGTCCGCGCCAGGCTCTTTGAACAACACAATCAGAATTTATAGTTAAACCCAGGATTGGAAGAGGAAGAATTAGTCGCCCCTTCGGGGCTCCATATTTTTAAAAAACCACAAGCGCCGATCTGAGAAAAGTCGATATGAAAAGAAAAAGTTCAAAGACGGCCACGTCTTCTGAAAGCCCTACTTAGAGCCCCTTCCCCAAACGTGCTTCTTTTTTTTGCTTCTGCGCCTTCTGGTTGCCTTTTTCACTCTGGTGGCTTGGCCCACCCCGCACCGCTCATTGCGCCGGAACGCGGATAGGACGCTTCTTCGGTCGCCTCCTTAAAAGGTGGCTCCCGAGGCCCCGCCTGTTGCTTCGTCGCCTCTGGGTTGCTGCTCCGCCTGTTTTGCCTCTCCGTCACTTGTTGCCTTCTCGTGGTGGCTGGGGGCCGCGTCCCCCCGCAAACCGACGCTGCTTCGCGGTCAGGGTGGGCCTGCTCTCCCCGGGTAGGCCATGCGACCGCAAAGATCACATATCTAGTCCGCCAGTCGCTCTTTCGAGAGCATGCGTCGGTATTTAGGACACCCCCCACTTTCCAAGGACGCTTCGAGTCGTTTCGTGTCACGACATGTACCGGTGAGCCAGTTAGCCTCCGCTGATTCCAGGAACCTTCAGCCACAAACACGATGATCACGCCGTTGAATAGGCCATCGGTTCCCGCGCCAGACCCCACTTGCAATCTCAGATTCAACGCCGCTCCCTACAAGGGCATCCTTCAATCTCGCTGTCCATGCTCACCAGCGCGCGCCCTATTCCTCACTCGCATGACGTGTCGCCCGCCTGTATTGATCCAATATTGGCTCGCTCTAAGGTTGCTGATTTATGCGCCGCTCGCCAATATCGCGTTTTCAAAGGGCGATTCATCCTCTCGCAGTCTCCGGCTTTTCAGTATCGTTGCGTGCTCTGGACTACGCTCGTGTTCCCTTGGGCCGCGCCTGCTGGTTCGGGGTTCGTCATCGTCCCGGAATTGATTGTCCATGACGATTCCTCACCCTTTGCTCTAGCGCTGATATTGTGTATTGAAATCTGGTGGCGGCTCTTCTATACGACTTCCAGGCTTCGCCGGCTCCGCAATCCATCATCGCTCCCGCGCCGCGTCACGCCTAATGCCTGCCATGTGGCTGCATGATTCGCGCCGCGTCTGGTCTTCCGCGCTGCTGTTACACTCCGCCGGACTTGCTCAGCCAGGAAAGGGATGCGATTTGAAATCCACCGTCACGGCCATTGCATAATCCAAAGCCAAAGCCAATGGCCGATGCCGGAAATCGCGCTCTTTTTGTCGTCTCGGCCAAAACAGGCTTTGCGCTGGCCGCTTCCGCGAGATGACCAGTCACGATCTTTGCATTCGCATCAAATATCGCGCCTTATGGTCCCCTCGCTTCATGCTTCATGCCAACGCTAACGGCCCGCAACCGCGTTGTCATGCCCAGCGCCGCCGCCCTCGACTCCGGTTCTGCTCGCTGTCGCTGCGCCCAGAATTATAGGATGGGCTCTCATGTGCTACACATTTCCCCCGACGACAAGAAAGGGCGCCCGCCGGGGGAAATGTATGGCTGTTTAAATCTCTTTTTTTTTCTTTTTAATATTCCACCTTTTAGAAAAGGTGGAGCCAAACCAATGGTTTTAATGCAATTGGATCAGCCAAAGGCTTCGCCTGGGATCTTCTCATGCCTGCTTCGCATCGACGATCGGCCCCTTTGCTCTGCCTCCAACTCAAGGCTTCGCCTGGGATGTTTCTCGTCCGCCTCCGCCCGCATGAAGTAATCAAAGGCAAAAACCAAAAGGCCAAAGGCAGGTCACTAATGAATGTCTTGTTCTGCAATGCCTCGGCTTTGTCCGTGCGTCTTTGGCTCCCCGAAGGTTCGGTTTTTCTGTTTTCGGATTGCCGCCTTTCCGACTGGCTTCGCCAGACGATCGGCGGCTCTGCCCGGGCTCGCTCCGGTGGTCCGGCGTCATTTGCCGGTTCTCAATTGGCCTTCGCAAATCAATATGGCTGATGCATTGGCTTGGCTGGCCTGTCGGCCTGCCCGGCCTCTTCTGGTTATTCTCGATATCACTTTTCGGCCTTGCTCAAATGGTCCTTCAGTATCCATCTTACATACTGGCTGAATGAAAGGCCGGCTGTCCTCCCCAGGCGATCCAGCCTGTCATGATCTTCTTTGCTAAGATAAATCTGATATTTCACTAATTTATCACTGCTCTCCGTCATTCCCGTTCCCCCGATTTTGTTATTCTTTGTGGTTGTAACATATTGATATTACATAACTATTTCTTCATTTTTGACGCATTTTTTTCTTGACATACGTCTCTAAGAGGTCTAAAGTATGTCTCATATATGTCCCGTATATGTCTTGCACATATACACCCATTGCTTTCAACATGCAACATTAAACGACGTTTTAACGTCTCGATAGGAGGTTCCCCATGTTTCGGTTGCCTTGGTCTTTTCAGCTTTTCAATCTTATCTTGGAGGCCTTGAGCCTTTTGCTCTTTCCCGATCCATCGCCGCATAAGGATTCGCATTCTGAGTATGACATTTACGATTAGTCGCCCGCCGGTTTCTTCACGGATTTCGTCTGTAACAGCTTGGCGCTCTTCCATGGGCGCCATTAATCACCCCGGCGCTTCGCCGGGTTAAATGGGGGGTATCATGGAACACTCTGAATTGATCGACACTTTTTACGCCTGGTATCACGCTCTTCGCCCTGTGATCATCGATGAATGCCGTAGGCGCCGTGAACGGGCAGAAGCTATGGCCTTCTATCGCGAAAAACGCCGGGCCAAAGCTCGCTACCGCAGACGACACGGCCTGTTCGCCATTTATGAGCGCAACGAGTTTGCCGATTAACCAACCGCTTCGTGTCCCGGCTGGCAATGGGGCCAGCCGGCTCCACTGCGCCATAAGCCACGGAAGGGATCCTGAAATGCAAACACTTATGAACTTTGAATTTCTTGATTATGTCCGATCTGTCAATGACCGGATGAAACAGGCCTGCGGTATGACCGCTTATGAGTTGGTCGATCAGATATGGAAGGACTGTTTTGATCATGGATTGCCGCCATCGGAGGCGGTGGCCATGTTCCTTGCGGATAACGAACACTTGTTTACGACCGATGACTAATCTCTTTTTTATGACTTCGCCGTTTTGGAGGTCCCCATGATCGCCTTTATTGAATACATGAAACTCCAGGGTTTAAGCCTGAACACCATGGCTGCTTATATGGCCACTGTCAGGATGTTTCTCGCTCGCCATGACCCTGATCTGGCTACGCCGATGGATGTTCGCAATTTCATTTACAGCATGTCCCCGCCGTCACGCCGTCGCCACTGGGCTGCCCTCAAGGCGTTTTATCGCAGGCGTCCATATAATCCGGTTGCCGATATACCGATACCGCCTGCGACTATCCCGCGCATTCATGTCCCCTCAGTTACGGAAGCGTCTTTGATCATTGAATCCGTCACGGATCCCCGGAACCGGTTGATCCTCGAATTGCTTTACGGATCCGGTTTTAGGGTTGGCGCCCTGATTCGGATCCGCATTTCGGATGTTGATCTGTCGAATCGATGGATTGTATTGCACGACAAAGGCGCTCGCCAGCATGTGAAACCGTTTGGAGCTAAAGCCGCTCAATGGATGGGTCGATACCTTTCTGAAAGGCGGTCACATTCTGATCTTTTGTTTCCGGGGCTCACGGATCGGACCGTTCGCCGGATAATTGCCAACGCCTGCGACCGGGTAGGGCTGCCCCGGATCGGTCCCCATTCTTTCCGGCATGCTTTCGCAGCTCATGTCCGTAAAAATGGCGCCGACATCGTGGAACTGAAGAATTTACTGGGCCACAGTAGGATTGAATCAACCGAACGCTACCTGGCAATAACGCCCGTCACGCTGACTGAATCCCTGAAAAAGCATCCGCGAAAATAACTCGAAACAAGCCGAATTGCCGTCGATCAAGACGGCAATTCCTTACTCACTATCACCGGATCCGTTAATTAATTCATCCAGTTCTTTGACCCCTACTGCTATCGGTGGAAGCCAGTAGACGACCAGATGCCTTTTTGTTGGCTCCTTGATTGGTCCCTTCCAGAACGAATGCCAGTGTGCCCGCCGAATATGGGGTTTCGGGCTGCCGTGAGTTCCTCCAGACGTTTCATCGGTTTGGAGTTCCCTTGCGGCTTCCAGCGCTTTGCCGATCCTGAATCCGACCTCCCAGATAGTTGGCTGTTCGGGTGGGAATAATCTCGAACCTTTTCTGGTTTTCTTGAGTTGAGGCTTCTCCGGCCTGAACCCTATTTTGCCTCTACCGGTTAAATCAACGCCATTGCTGCATAGATACAGGACCAATCCGACCAGTCGCTCTGAATAACGGATCAGCTTATCTTTTTCTTCCTGGGTGGCTTCGTATTCCGACTCTCCCGCCAGCCTTCTTCTTTTAATTTCTTCGAAGGTCTCCAGGATAGCTTCCCGGAGAGTTGGTTTCTCAAGATGAATAATGATCGGCAGAAATCCTCGCTCGGAATCGACCAGTATTCTTAATTCGTGATGTCCGGTGTTGTGGTCGTCTTCCAGGTGTGCGAAAAAACCATAATCCTTGCTTTCCGGTTTCTCTGGGGTGTCTCCCTGCAATTCAATGTAAACACACCATTCCGGGAGCCTGTAAATAAGCTCCGACGGCAAATCTCCCTTCAATGGCGTTTCCGATATTCGTTTGAATGTCTCCGGATGGAACCGGTATATTCCTTGAGATACTCGCCACGCAGCCAGCGCCGATATACGGGCCACGTCCGAAATCTTTTTTATATTTATTTGGGAGTCTTTCCCCTGATTTGCCATAGCGTATGCCCCGGCCATAGGGAGAAAGCACCAGTCTGCCCATTTTGGCAAACTTTTCCCTTTCTGCGATCGCATATCATCAATGATCTGCCAGATCTTGGGGTATTCGTTCCCGAGATCTTTTATCATTTTCCTCAATCTGTCGCTGTTTGTGGCCGTCGTGGCCCGCCCCCTTCCTTGGCGCCGAGGGAATATGCCCCGGCTTTTGATCATCTCATTACCAACTGGCCTCGCCGCCTGCGTCCGGGGGCAGGCACGTCCGGCCTGCGAGCCTGGTCAATGGTCCCCAAAACCAAACAAACATTATCGAAAAGCCCCACAAAAAACAAAAGCCCGCGTTACCGGCTGCTCCGTCAACGTAGGCTCGAATTGGAGATCCTAAGCCACGGGGGGGTGAGGCCCACGATCTCCCTGGTTGGTTATTACCGCAACTGATTCATTTATACAACATTTTTCTTGCATCTTTTTCTTGCCATGAGACCAAATGGTCTCTATTCTCTTCTCCCAGGCCGACGTTTTATTTCCGGCCCCAACGCTCATGATTAACATTGGCGGCCCAGATGACAGATTACGACGATCTCGACATACAAAGGATCCGGAATGAGGTTTCCTCTATGAATGTGTTTTGTTACGCCCACCCACTTAAGGCATTGAGGCCGTTATTTCGAAAGAGGAATATAATAACCGCTGTGGAATTAAGACGCCTGAAGACCGGCGCCATAGTTCGGCTTTCCGGATTGCTGATTATCTGCCACACGCCTCCTACGAAATCCGGAAAACGAGTGATGTTTCTTACTCTCGAAGACGAAACCGGT